>NZ_JBRJXU010000136.1:0-34377 GCF_057467645.1 Zarconia sp. | reverse complement strand
CGCAGCACCAGCTCCACCAGAACCGATTTCGGCATCTGTTCTAGGTCTTCTCGCGTCGGGGGAATAGCTGGTAGCTGCTCAATCATTCTTCTACGCTACCTGGCTTCTCCCAATTGTCAACCCCTCCACCTGAATGCTTACAGTTTTCCTTTTTTCGGTTTTTTATGCGGTGCGGAGATTTTCACTTCTCCGATGTATCCTGCATCTCCTTGAAAATTTTGACTTGGACTAAATTTATGCCGTTGAGATTTCCATAATTTTAGATCGTTGATGGGTCCCGGATAGCCGATCGCTAGATCGACAAGTTCTCGACCATCTTCAGTAATAATTAATTGATTTTTAAAAGTATGTCCGCCTTTGTACCCCGAATAATATTTTTTCTGTTCTTTTGAGTTTTGGGGTCTTTCTCGATACTGTTGAGAGCTATCTACGATTAATTCTTGCTCTGACAATATTTCTTCAATCCAAGACCACTCATCATCTTTTTTTTGGATTTGTTCCATCAAGCTAGCTGGCAATAGGTCTTGTAAAATCTTCACCCAATAATGAAAAATATCATTGGCGGTCGATTCACTCACTCCAAATTGAATTCCTAAAAACTGAAACGTGGGATATTGATGTAAGTAAATTAAAGTCAATAGTAATTCTTGCTTGACAGATAACGATCGACGGCGACCTCCTCCAGCTCGAATCAGCCTTGGACGAGAACGTTGTTTTTCTTCATGAAGTTTTTGGGCGCTCCTCAGCAAATCTAAAAATTGCATCTCCGAGATGCCGATTAATCTTTTTGTTTCTTTAGGGTGGCGATCGAGATATTCTTCTAGATTCGTCATGGACGGCAAAGTCTCGTAACAAAAATAAAATTATACGACATAACAAACGGCAAAAAATATATTTCGGAGATGTCTAATAGACCTCCTGCATGAATAACAAAACTGTGTAATTGGTAACCATTACCAGTTACTTAATTCGGTCAAAGAATAGTCGATTGCTCGATTGTTGAACTCCAAACTGGCACAGACAAAATGATTTGTGCAGGAGGTCTAATAATCCAAAACTGATGTTAGTTAATCTCGATGTCAACTGGGATAATCGCTGAGGCGATCGTAATATTCATCAGGGTCGATCGCTATTGGAAGGGTCGAAAGTTCTTCCCCATTTTCTAGGGCAGCTTGTTGGGAAGATATCCCGAGTTTTTCTCGTTGTTGGCGCTCGAATTTGGCGTTGTCTCGGTCGTGTCTTAATTTCCAATCGGACCAAGTTTCACCATATTTGTCGAGCCATTCTCGATCTCGTCGCTCGAACCGCTGGATTTCTTCATATTTTTGTAACTCCATGGCGATCGTATCGGTGAAGTCCATTCCCCGTTCGATCATCTCCCGAGCCACTTCGGGTTTGAGAGTTCCATCTTTTTGGAAACGTTCTTTATCGAAATCACTCCAAAAATCCCAAGCTTCTGCCATTTGAAACACCTCTAAAAAACACTGCTAAGTCGTCGGACACAATTGTGAGAGTAAGGGAACGGGGGACGGGGAGACAAGGGGACAAGGGAGATGAATTTTCCCTACACCCCACACCCATTGGTGAAAGGTTAATATTCACTTTGTCAACTTTCCAATAATCTACCGAAAACCCGGAGTCGGGGGTCTCCCCCCAACCCTCCGCTTCGCTTCGCCCTCCCGCGTTCGGGACCCAACGCCTCCCCCAACCCCCCTGCGTACAAGAGTCAGATCGTGGAAGAGCTGAGTTTGTAAGGGGTTGAGCTATTCGATTTAGTCAACTTGACATCTGGCAAAATTGCTTAACCTTTCACCAATGCCCCACACCCCATACCCTTGACAAGTGGCACACAAGCAAAACCCCCTCACCAATGGGGAATGCTTTTCACAATTGCTCCGTTCGCGAAGCGTCTCATGCAGGAGAATTGCTCGTCAAGTATCAGCTGTCAGCCGCCAGCCGTCAATAGCGAGCGCGCTGAATACTTCACGTTATTTTAGCAAGGTCAGCATGGGGTCGCAGCGCGATCGGACCAAGGTCTGGAAAAAATAGCCAACTGACCGATAGGCAAACCCTTTGGTCGCAAGGACGATCGGATCGAAACCCCTCGCGAGGAATCCTGGTGACCCTCACGTTCAAGCACTTCGATACTCGATTGGGAGAATGGATACACACCGATGGCAATCGGGACAATCCCGAGAGTCTCCTGGTCGAAACCTTAGACAACACCCTTCTCGAAGTCTACCTCCCCAATCTCGAATTTAGTTTCGGACACATCGACGAAAAAAGCACCCCCGCCGACCTGCACCGCCACCCCTCCGGGCAGGTTTTGTTACTCTCGAGTAAATCGCGAATGCTGTTCGGTCCCCCCGAAGCCCTCGACACCATCGAGACCCTGTGTCCGGACAAAAAAGACCGAGGGGCCTACGGCAGCATCTTCCTAGGAGCGTGCCACAATGCGATCGCCCGAGAACTCAACGTTCTAGTGGTAGACGACAAAACTGGAGCTAATGGCGGTCTCCTTCCCGACGACGTGGCGTGGCGGCAAGTGGGAGACTGTCACGGGAAATGTTCTCCCGCTCTAGCGCGGGAGTTAAGCGACACCACCGAACACGTAATTCAGCACCGGATGGCGCTGCCCGAGGAAATGCGATTTGCCAAAGGAACCCTCGCCCCCAAAGATTTAACCCAACTCCCCAGCCGACATCCAGATACCCCGATCGATCTGATTGTCCCCACCTCCAGCTTCAAAGGGGGAGATAAGAAAAACCACCCCATCGAACCGGGGCTTCACACCACCACCGTTTGGCTCGGAGAAAAAGACCGCTCCAAAGAAGGAACCGTGGCGATTTCCCAAGTTCACGCCTCTTTTCCTACAGGCATCAAAGACTATTTGCGCTCGTTGGAAGCTCAAGCCCAGATACTCCACGATCGACAAAAAGACCCGCGAAAGCTTGCCGAATATTACTGCGAGCAGCACGAGAAGCGCCAAGCTTTGGCCTCGGAAACTCCAGAAGAACAGCCCGACCCGATCGTCTACCGCATCATCAAAGCCGACCTCGAAAGCGGACACGGGCAACTGCTCGAAAGTCCGAAAGTGCAAGGGGAACTCAACCGCTTCGTCCAAAATCGATGGAAAGAGATAGCCATCGGTAAAACCATCGAGTTCGATCGAGGCTTAATTATCCCGTCCAAAGACCTCAAACACGGGGAAATCTGCGTTCCCAGTTTGTCCGAGGGGGAAGAAGTTCTCAACTTTCGCTCTCCCCTGCTCAACTCCAACGGGATGTGCGTTTCCCTCAACAAATACGTCGATGATGCCCTGGCTCCCAACGGCAAGCCTCTGACGGGGGTTATCGTCGTCAACGATGAAGACCGCAACCGGATTCAAGCTCGCCTCGATGCCCTCAAAGCCCAGGGAATTGAAACCGACGAAAGGGTTCCGGTGGAAACGGAATCCGAACGCCAGGGACGAGATTACGACGGTGACTGCATCGGCGTGGCGCGGGCGTTGGATTTTCAAGGGTTGAGTGCCGAAGCCAAATTTCGTAACCGACCGGAGAATGCCTACGCGCCGGTGGAGAAAGCCGAAAAAGTCTCCTTTCCCGAAGCGATGTCTTTTGAAGAAATTGCCATCTTCATGAGCGATGGGATTTCCGTCGGTGTCATTAACAACCACGCGACTGCCATCGAAGCGTTGGAGTCGGAAATCGACCTGTTGCGAGAATCTGGAACCGAAAGCGATCGCATTGAATACGTGGGACAGGTGGGAGCGCACTACCACAAGCTCCTGCAATCGGATGCCGAGAACGAACCGATATCCGAATCCTATCGAGAGCGGGCAAGCCAGATTGCCGACATAGCTCGGGGCGACCTCAACCCAGAAGCAATCGATCGCGCCTTAACTCTCAACCGCAGCATCTACCACGACTTGGTGGGGGAAGCGGCTAAGGAAAATCAAAAGGCGGTCGATATCTTCAAATCCAACAATCCTCCCGACTTAGGGAAGATTCGCCAGAACGATCGCTTGCTCTACCGCATCCCTAACTATATCCGCGACAAGAAGCAAGCGGGGGTTTACAGCGCACCCGATCGCACCCTTGCCACCCCCGGATACTCTCCGGTGGAGTTGATGGTGCGTCAAGCCAATGGATATTTCCAAGCGGCTGCCCTAGAACCTCGTCCCATGCAGCAGTTCCGCGATTTATTTCCCGACGACTACACCCCGGCGCAAAAACAAGCGGTGGTTGCAGCCAAACACGAGTTCGATCGACGCTTCAATCTCGCCGCCGCATACAACACCAAACTCAAAACCGAGAAAGGACCCGTGCTGAAAGTGACGACCGCACGAGGGACGCAATTCGAGGTGACGAACTTAACTCGGTTCGATGCCATCGACACCCTGGCCGGTCGAAACCTCGACATCAAATTGGTGGAAAATCGAAAGTACTCCAAATTCCCCCACCGGCTTCTGGCTTTAGCGAAAACCGATACCGGTCGGTACGAACCCCTCGGAACCGTCTGCGAAATGGCTCTCGAACGAGAGGGACTCCACGCCAATTTGGAAACTCGCAACGCCCAAACCCAACTGAGCGCTTCGGTCACCGAAAAACAAGTCAAGTTGATGTTTGTCGGGGTGCGAGAATTTGCTGTTGAGTTTCGCCAATCCCTCCGAGAAGCCGAACGTCCCCGGTACGCAGCGGCAGCGTGGCACTTAGCCACCACCGTCGAAAGTCAGCGGAGTGGGGGACAACCCTACAAAACCAGCAACTTCGTCTTTGCTGCCTTCGGGGAAGAAATTCTCGGGCAACTGGGAACGCTGCAATTGAGAACGTGCGTTGCCACAGGTATCCAACACGATGAGAACCAGCTCCCCGACGAGACTTGGCAGGACGGTCGCCCCCTCAATCTCGAAATTGGCGTTAATTCCGATCCGGACTCGCAGCGCTACGGCAAACCCGTCATCCTCATCGAAGACCCGTCAGACCGGCAGTACAAAGAATTTGGACTCCTCAACCAACATAACGCCCAGCTTCCCATCGGCACTAGAGCCAGTGCCACGATCGCTGCCGACCCTCCTGCCACGGCGACGCTTTCCCTCGACGGCGACGATTGGACTTGGATTGTCGGACACACATCGGTGACGGCTCCACCTCGAAGCGATGCAGCGATTTCAATGGCTTTTGGAGCGGGTTTAGAAGATTTGCAGCGGGCGATCGAGATGGCGCACACTTCCGAAGTTTCGGCGGTATCGGCATTTAAATCTTCGAGGGAGGAGTTGGCTGCTGTGGGGGACTCTCAAATTAAACTGGCTCCCGAACCACCACCGCCAGAAGTTGGAGCGACGGCCCAGAGCGCTTGCCCTTCTATTGGTGAAACTGAAGCTAGCGACCGTTCGAGAAGGCTCGCAGCAACGCCTGCTCCCCCTGCTCCCCCAGCTTCCCCCGCTCCCCCCACTCCCCCAGCTCCCCTCGCTCACCAAACCCGTGTCGATCGCAATCTTGAATATAGCTATACGACAGCTCGGGGAGGACTCGAACGAGTCGCATATAGGGAGACACCCTCTCTTGAGAGCGTATCGGAAGTCAAAAGTCCCCCAAAGCCCGAGAAGTCCCAGACCCAACCGCCATCCGTTCCTTCGTTTTTACCGGAGAAATTACCCATGAGCGATCGCCTCTCACCCTCAATTGGTCAACAAGTTCAGCAACAGCGGACCCAATTCGTCGCCGACGTGGTGGCTCGCACCCTAGATCTTGTGGGTCGGCACGAGCATTCCGGAGATGAGTACGCAGCGAAGTGGAATGCTCAGACGGGGGAGTTGACCCTCTTGGCAGCGGGAGAAGATACGCCTCGCATGGTGGCCAAGCTTGAGGAGGGACGATGGAAAGCAACCCTTGGCTGCCGCCTGAGTGAAGAAGACCGACAGTTTTTTGAAGACCTCTCTCCCAAATTAGAGCACTTGGAGGAGAGGCAGCGACAACAAAAGTCTTCGGGAATCGAGCAATAGCGATAAGTGGCGATTCGCCGTTGGCGCAGCCGCCCCCAAAGAGCTAGGCGACGCTTCGCGAACGCATCTAATTTACTCACATTACTGTGCCGCATATTTCTGGAGATCGAGCAGTTCGCTCATGGAGGCTCGTAATGTTGGCGCGGGGCGGATGGCGAGGATTGCTTCTGGGCTAGCCGTTCGACAATTTGGGTTTCGTCTCGCTCGCCAGTGTTGTCTGGGGGGTGAGTTTCTCAATGGCGCGATCGAGGGCTTCTGGGAGGAGATCGCTTAATTGTTGCAGTTTTTCGCCAATGCGATCGCGGACTTCTAAGGTAATTTGCATTTTGTTCTTTGAGGGAAGCTCAGATTAGCGATCGTGTATTTTTTCCCCTAGCGGGGGAGAAGAGAGATGTCTAATTGCCTGAAATTCTGAAGCTGGCGTTCTCAATCAAATCGCCCTTGCCGAGCGAGTGGATGGAGAGCCTGAAAGCTAGAGAAAATCAAAGACCATCAAGTTTGAACTCTATCATTGGCCACATGTTTGCGATCGGAACATCATGACCACAAATCAAACCGCAGCTACCAACCAGGGGTATAACGGCTGGACAAATTACGAAACCTGGGCTGTTTCCCTTTGGCTCGACACAGACGATCCATCTGACATCATCGAACGAGTCAAAGAAGACTACGAAGACGACAAAGAGCAATGGGCTGACGAAATCGCGAAAAAGCTTGAGTCTTGGGTTGACGAACGCAATCCCATTTCCGATAACTCGCTCTATTCTGATTTGCTCAATGCCTCACTCTCCGAAGTGAACTGGCTCGAAATTGCCGAACACTATCTAGAAGAGTAATTCAACTCGCTAGGCACGAGAGGTAAAGCCGCGCGTTCCGAATGGAGTTGTTGCGTCCTAGTCTCGGTCAAGTCTCTTCAAATCCTGGGCATCCAAGAGACGAGCCTAGCCCTAAATTCGCCACATTATTTTAATGTCAGTTTTGATGGGGCCGTCTTGCCGGGATGCCGACTCGAATGGGATGTTCGGGCGGTCGGCCAGCCAATAGAAAGCGAAGCGACAAAACTGGGTACATCTGGTCGCTGGGGAGGAAAGTACTCCATTCCCCGTTCCGGAGTTCCCCATTCCGAATTCTCCTTTTCCGAATTCTGAATTCTCCCTTCCCCACCCTTACCTGAAACAGTCTTATTCAAAACTGACGTTATTTTAGGGAAGTTAACCATCATGAGACTTGCCAAAGCTCACTGTCGCCTCGGTCGCAAATATTCCCAATTTCACTGCTCGTTAATGGCAGATTTAGAGCAAATTCACAGACATCGAGATTTGCCTGCTGACGGAATGGGTTATCCCACGCTATCGGAATGCGCGATCGCCCTAACATCAGTACAGCTAGAATTCAAACTTCTTCAGATTCTTCGGTGGAGGGAGTTACATCTTCCCCTGGCAGAAGGGCTTCAAGTTTTCTCATTAACGTTTCCACCTTCCGCCACGTTTTAGCATCCTCCCAAAGTCGGGCCCGATCGATCCGCTCGCTTAAGGTTTGCCATTGCTTTTTGGGCGTGGCGGGTTCGGGTGAGGTTCGAGGGCGTTGACTGCCGATGCGCTCTTTGATTTGAGAAAGAGATAAGTTTTGGGCGATGGCTTCTTCTAAGAGTTGCTGGCGTTCTCCGTCCTCTTTGACCCGAGCGATCGCTTTGGCTTTCGTGTAGGCAATTTGTCCGCAACGCAAGGCTTCGAGAATCTCTTCGGGTAATTTGAGCAGGGGCAGTCGATTGGCGATAAAAGACTCCCAGGTCATTCCGACCGACTCGAAGACCGATTCGACCTGTTGGCGTTCGTTAGTTATAACGTTATCACTATCGCTGGATTTTTGGTTTCTCAGCCGGTAGAGAAGTGTCGGAATCTCGCCGGAGTCCATCTTTAACTCCAGTCCGAGCAAAGCGATAATCCCTTCGGTTTCTTCAATCGGATTTAAGTCTTCCCGTTCGAGGTTTTCCACCAAAGCTAGGATGAGCGCTTCGGAATCCGAGAGCTCGCGGACGATGGCGGGAACCGAATCCCAGCCGAGGGCGCTCGCCGCTCGGTATCGGCGCTCTCCTGCCACGAGCTCGTACTTTCCTCGGGCAATCGGTCGCACGAGTAGCGGTTCTAAAAGTCCATGCTTTTGAAGGGATTGCGTCAATTGCTTTTGCTTGCCTCGATCGAAGTAGCGTCGGGGTTGGGAAGGCGGTAAAACGATGTCGGAAATGGCGAGGGTTGAGTCGGCCTGTGCTGGTAAATCTGCCAAGTAAGACCCAACCGTGCGTCGTTTAGCCACAGAGTTCGATCGCCTCCAAAAATAATGCTTGATAGTCAGCCGCAGCAGCGCGAGCGGCAGTCCCCGAGAGTCCGAACACCGTCGCATTTTGAATCGGTGCGTCAGCCAGACACTGCCGTTGGTAAACAATCGGAGATAGTAAAGGAAATCGAGAATCGGCTGCTAGAGCATTTTGGGCTTCCTTTAACAGGACTGTTCCTTTCGTCGCACGACTCAGAAATAGTCCGGCTTTCGGTTGACCCCCTCGGATTTTTTGTCGGTGGCGAATCACTTGCAGAACTTTACTGCTGCTACTGAGATCGAGTCCTGAAGGCTGACAGGGAACTAGGGCGGCATCCACTGCATCCAGAATGGCTTTAGTCGCTTCGCTCAGACTTCCGGGACCATCGACAACCACCCAATCGTATTCCCGCGCGGCCTGTTCGATCGCCTCAAATAACTCTTCTGGGTCGAGGAGAGCGCGATGGGGAATCTCGGGGGATTCGATTTGGGCAATCCACAAAGAACTCGATCGTTGAGAATCGGCATCAATCAGAAGTACCGAGCCGCGTTGATGGAGCCACCAGGCCAGATGAACGGCAGTTGTACTTTTGCCAACTCCCCCTTTTTGATTGACGATGCCGATAACGCTCACTCAATTTTGGCTCGAAAGACTACCTCTCATCATCCAAGAAAAAGGTCGAGTTCACAAGTTCTCAAATTCAGCGACCCGGATATAGATGCAGGGCTGTTTCATTAAACTTGGCCACATTTGATTTTGGGCACGCTTGAGAGTTCACACAAAAGTCCAAGTCAAAAAAACATTTTCTGCGATCGCATCACCTCTCCACCCTTCAAACATCCTGAACCCGAACGGGCATCGACGGGTTGTTCGTAAGCATTCAGCCATCAGTAGTCAGCGGTCGCGCTTGTGTCTAGTCGAAAAAACTGGATTTTTTTTGAACAGGTTCATGTGCCACAGAGCATGAATGACCTCCGTGGTCAGAACACCGTCCGCATTTATGGGAACGGTGTTGTCTTCAAAACCCGATCGCCGATCGCTGATAGCTGAGTGCTGAATACTTACGGTTGTTCCTCTACATCCCGAGGGGCTAGCGCCCAGGAGGAGTGACAAATTCCGTGTGGAGGACGCACGATAATGGACAAAAATTACAAAACAGAAGACCTCAGCAAATACTTGACCAAACAACCCAAACGCAAAACTGTTGCTAAGTCTTCAAGCTCCAAACCTTCTTTTAATAAAGCTCAAGATTGGAGCAATCCCGGATACTCGAACTAAAACTTAAAAGCCCAGATGTTTGGGAACTAACACCTGGACTCTATAACCACTACCTATATTGCCACATTCACCAAAGTGTGGCAATTTTTTTCTCTCTGGCTCGGTGAAGGCGAGCAGTCTTGAAAAGTGCGCACACACTTAACCCGAACGACTTCTCCCAATTTCAACCGAATGCGGTCTTTTTTGCAAAATGGCAGCGCGAACTTCAAGATACCCCATGTCGGGACGACCGTAACGATAAAGCTGGTCTAAAGTTAAGTGCAAGCGATCTCGAGCGTAGGCGACTTTCTGCTCTGGCGTCGCTGCCGCCAGAGGAACGGAAGTGCCATCATCGTCGATCTCAAAATTATCGAGGTTTTGTCCGGTTTGAACTCCAAGCAAACGTCGGAGTCCGCGATCGATGGCACGAGATTGTTGCCTTGTAAAACAGGAAGACATGACCAACACAATGAAAAATTAAAAATCAAAGAGCAATATCGATTCGGGTTAGAGATACCTACTCTCGGTGGAGAACGAGTATGTATAGCAGTCGCCACTCAAGGCGCGGACACTCCTGAATTTTTCCCAGGGTCTTTCTCCCCCAGCTCACATCCACCGGAATCTAAAAAACCTTCACTTGAAAGGCTCCCCAGGTCCCCCAGCAACGCCTGCTCACCCTCGCGATGTCAAACACGAGCTTGAATACTATATATATGCATCGTGCTACACCGAGACACAGGTCTGTTCCCCTTGACCGAGCTGACCGAATTCCATCACCATCTGGCGCTCTAGCCACCTTCGGCTCTTATCTCCTCGCTGTGCCACTCGTTCTAAATACCCTCGGTAAATTTGACGAGCCGTGGGAGTGGGATGGACTCCAAAGACCGCACCCAACCGCCAGGATTGTGGGGGATATGCACCACCATAGGTATCGATAAACTGATGAGCGGCCCAAACGGGAGAATAGCCCTTTTGATAAGCCTGCCGGACCCAAACGCGATATTGCCGGAATTTCGGCAGGTCAGATTCGGGCAACATCAACGTCAGTTCTGAGATGGGGGGAACGGTGACGGACTCGAATCGATACCGACACCTCGGGCATTCCAACTCGAATCCTCGCATGAGAGCACCACACCCGCCATCAGATTCGGGGCAAACTTTTAGGGGAACCGCACCAGGTTGAGGGTCGCGTCCGAGTTCCAAATCCACCTCGCGCACGTCCTCGAGGAACCCAAAATGGGAAATCGCCCCCACGCAATCGAGGATGACACAGTCGGTTTTCTCCGTTTCGGGCGACAGGCGCAGTCCTCGCCCGATTTGCTGCACTAACTTGGCTCGGCTTCGGGTGCGACGCATTAAGAGAATGCAGGAGACGGGAGGACAGTCGAACCCTTCTGCGAGTGCTTCGCAACTGGTGAGCACCGTTAACTCACCCGTTCTCAGTTGTTGGTAGTATTTCTCTCGTTGTCTGGGGGACATCGAGCCATCTACCGACGCAGCTCGAATCCCTCCCTTCTCGAAGGCGCGGGCGATGGCGCGGGCACTTTCGACGTTAGAGGCAAAAGCGATCGTCCGCCGTCCGAATCCCAGTCGCTTCCACTGGGCGACTGCCCTCCAGAGGGCTTCTGGGGATTGGCAATCGACTTTGTGTTGTTTCTCGAAGCTATAGTAGATGGGCTTGCAGAGGTAGCCTTTGTCGATGAGTTCTCCGGGCATGGGCGCTCGCACCACTGTCGAGAACCAATCCCCCAATCCTTCCTTGGGATTTAACCGCCAGGGAGTGGCCGTCACGCCGATAACCAGAAGCCGGGGTGCGTTCTCTAAAATGGTGCGAATGGGAGCGGCGAAAGCACTGAGGTGACATTCATCGAGGATGAGCAACCCGCAACGCTGCCAAAACCAATCTACATTCCGAACGCAAAGGGTTTGAACGGAGATGACCTGTACCGGACGAGTGCGATGTTCCTCGTATCCTCCGGCGAGAATTCCACAATCGAGTTCCCACCTTGAAAACTTATCGAGGGTCTGGTGGATGAGAAGATCTCGGTGAACGACAAACCCCACCGTGCGACCCCGACTCACTGCATCGGCTACCATCTGAGCGGTCATAATGGTTTTTCCCGCTCCGGTTGCTGCCACGATGAGAATTCGGCACTGACCTTGGCGAACGTGCTGGTACACCTCTTGGCGGACTTTCTCGGTGAAAATCTCGTAGTTGGGGAGCCACTATTCCACCTCCTGGTGCTTTTGGGGAACCCGACTGGGGTCGATAATAATGGCGCACTTCCCCTCGAGTTGGCGGGTGTGATGGCGGCAAACTTCCACCGTTCCTTTGTTAAGTTCCCACAGTTGCCGCACTTGCCTCCCTTCTTCGCTCTCGAGCCAATCGAGGGCAGCAGCTTCTTCGAGGGTGAGCTGCCGGGGTCCGGTAGGGTCGAGCTGTGCCACGAGTTCCCCAGCGGTGACATTGGGAGTGGCGAGTTGATACCCCAACTTCACCCCGAGCGCTCCGCCCACGAGTAAGAATAAAACCGCCGCAGAACCGGCGACCAGAATCTGAGCCGTTGGGAGTGTCGGTTTTTGAGTGGCTCGTTCTTGCTGGGCTTGAAGTTCCTCGAGTTCCAGTTCTACCTTTTGCTGGTACTTTCCCTCAAGATCTTTGAGTTCGAGTTTGACGGCCTCAATGAAGGTTTGTCGGAATTTTTTTTCCAACCCGTCGCTGTAGGCATCGAGAACTTGCTCGCGGGCTTCAAACTCGCGGGTGAGGCACTTGAGTTTTTCGTCGAACTGTTGGGGAACTTCCTCAAGCAGTAACTCTAATCTGCCCGTGGCCGCGAGCAAGATAAAGAGGGGATCGCTCTCCTCGATACCCGTCAGCCTCATGATTTCCAGGAGTTTGGCTTTAAACGAGTCGGACTTGCCCTGGCAAACCAAGTCGAACAGGCGATGGGGTTCGTCGGTTAATTGAAGTCGGGGTCGCTCGGGTGTTATGCCAGTCATTGCTAGAATCTCCTAGGTGGCTGACTTAGACTTTTTCCCTGCTGGTTTCGACTCCAGGGGGGGAAGCATTTCGACCCTTGAGATTTCCCGATGGCTGGCTTTGAGAAAACTGCTGACCCGCTGGCGATCCATCACCGTCCATCCCGCCGCTTTCGTCGATACGGCTTCTTGCATGGAGCGATGCTTGAACAGGCTCAGAAACTTGCCTCGCCCCGTTCCCAGAAGCAGCTTGGGGAAATCCAACTGTCGGGTGGGAAACTTGATGGCTAGCTGGGCGACTTCTCCAGTTTCGAGTCCGGAAAAGTCCGGTCGTTCCGTCGCCCCGTGATTTTTGACAATCACGTGGGTCATCTTCTCACCCCAATCTTGCAAAGAGCGCTGTAACAGGGCCACGCTGTCGGGTTCCCCAGTGCAAACGAACCATTTGACAAATTCTAGAGTTCCATCGAATTGGGTTTTGGCTTTTTTGGATTTTCGGCTGCGACCCGAGCGAGCTTCCGGTGCCGCACCGAGGGTGACCTCTTGTTTTTCTTCCCCGGAAAAGTGACCCAGTTCCGCTTCTAAGAGTTCGGGTAATTCGACCTCTTCCAAGGAGCAGTCTTCGAGTAGCGCCTGTTGGAATTGGGCATCGAGGACCCCCGTTTGCTCGAGCCATCCCTTGGTAATCGTATAAATCTGAGCGGGGAGGTTGACCAGGACGTTTTGCCCTTCCATCACCCGTTCGATAATTCCGTCGGCGAGATTGACTTGGCTCGGGTCTTCGCTGAAGGTTCCCAATTCGCCATGGCAGCGAGTAGAGTAGGCATTGTAAACATCTGGGTTAGTGCGATCGGTATCGATGAGGGCAAAGGGATATTCGACTTTGAGGCAATATTCGACCAAGACCTTGGAAAATAAGGACTTGCCGATGCCACCTTTTTCTCCATCAATGAAGTGAATTTTCATGAAATCTCCGAATTGGATCGTGGGAACGTGAATTTGGGAGCGCCTATAGCTATAGCAACCGCGCTTGGGGAGCGGGGACATCGTGAGGGTGAGCAGCGGTCGGACCGGAGCGGGGCGCGCAAGAGTTCGGACCCCTAGGGGGCAGCAAGAGGTCGGACCCCGCGTCGGCGAAAGACGCAAGGGAATGCCGACCTAGCAAGGGAACGCCGACCGTTGGGGAGCTGAGGAAGCAGTCTTGAGCAGTCTTGAGCAAGACCCCGAGCGGATGGCACGCGAATGGTACAAATGTCAAACACGTCGCTGACGACTGCTATATCTATGAAGGTTGCTATAGGAAGCCAACGGTACGAGAAATTCGAGCTTTAATCCTCCTGGTTCTTATCGTCATCGTCATCGTCATCCTCTGCATATAAGTTGTTAAAGCCAAACATTCGATCGAGCATTTGCTCTTTTTCCTCGCTCATGGGTAGTGGGTCGAACTGGGAGCGATTGTCTGAGGGGGAGACCGTTGAATCCCCGTTTTCTCCGACCGGAGAGGGAGTCGGACTCACTGAATGCGAGCTCGAGATGGGAGGGCGGGGGTTAGCAATTTCGTCGGAACTGAGTGGGGAAACGGGAAAGGGGAAAACCCCGCAGGGTAAACTGTCGAAGTATTCTTGCAACGGGTCGGCGTATTTAGATTGAAGCGCCATCATTTGAATGTAGAGCTGTTGGATTGAATTCCAAGCCGCTTCTCCAATTTCTTGCGGACTGGCTCCAGAATCTTCTAAAGCTTGGGGAGCGTAGTAGCCTGCTAAGGCTGATGAGACCAGATGGCGAAGCCGTAATTGGTTTCCGGATTTGCAATATTCCAAAATGCGAGCTTCTCGCTCGCATTGCGATGAAAACTGTATTCTTGTCGGTTGATTGTCTTTCACTTTGTGGTGGGTTTTCATGACAAGTAACTCCCTTGGAGAATTTTTTTTGGGCGAGTGGCAGCTTTACATTTCTTTTGAATTGGAGGCTTGTTGGGTCGTGTCCGGGTCGTGTCCGGGTCGTTCCCAGGTCGTGTCCGAGTCGTTCCCAGGTCGTGTCCGGGTCGTGCCTGGGTCATTGGGGAGTGGCAGTTGACCCCATGAGTTGACTCCAAATCGGTTCATTAGGCATCATTATTGGGTCTAAGTCGCGTCCGGGTCGTGTCCAGGCCGTGTCCGAGTCGTTCCCAGGTCGTGTCCGGGTCGTGCCTGAGTCGTTTTCCCGATGGGGTCAGATGCTGCATGATTTGCAGCAAGGTATGTCAAATTGCAGCAGAGTTCGAGAGAGCCTCACATTTCGAGTTCGGTTCAAATGAGGCGAAAAATTGGCGAAAAGTTCAACAACGGTATCGTTTAACTAGCGAACGGGTGCGGCGGAGATTCACTGACGATCTGACTCGTTGCGCTCTGAATTTTCTTGAGGTAGTACAAGAACAGACAATAGCAATCCGCCAACCGTTCGAGGGAGATGTCTTGGATGAGATGGGGGGGAATTTGAATCCCACCGTGCCACCACAAAGTCAACCCTTTCCGGGTTTGGTAGTATTCTTGGAGTTCGGCTTGGAAGTAAGCTGCCGTTCCCCCACCAAAGAGGATGTCTTGGGTTCCCATTGGTAAAGTATTGTCGAGCCAACTGACTAAAGACCGAAAATACTGGCGTCGCGATGATTCGATGGCTTTTACCATGCGTTCCACATCCTGGGCGCGACCGACTTCCGAACGGGAGCAAGCAAACTCGAACAACGCCTCCTCTTCAATGGGATAACCCGCTTTGACGATGGCTTCGGTCATGCGGTCGAGTTGAAGTCCGCTCGTTTTCTTCACAGCCGCTTCCACCATGCGGATGAAGCCGAGATTTGAGGAAAAGCCTTGCTCGATGGCTTGGGAGCAGATGGGTAAAATCGAAGCATTCCGAAAACCCATCATCACCGCAGCCACTGGAGACTCTAGGGAAGCCATTGTTTGTTGTCCGGCGTGAATCAGACACAACCCATATCCTTCTGGCTGGCTTAAGAAACTCACCAACTTGACCCGCAGTTTTCCGCTGGGGGTTTCAAAAGAGCGCAGTGCTGACTTAATGGATTTTCGCAGCCTTTCGCCATCGGTAAGTTCGCCCCCCGGTAACAGTACCGATAGCGCCAAGGTGAAGCGGTTGGGTAAATCCAATCGCTGCGAGATCGCCCACACCATGGCAAGGGTCTTAGCAATGGCCCGTTCGTACTTAAGTTCGGCTAGTCCCGAATTGGCGAAAAACTGAGTTTTGGCAATTTTCCCCACCACCGCGTAACCATCGGGTGTCTTTACCCAAGCGCGATTTTCCGGTCGAACCGGTCCCATTAATTCCATCGACCAATCGTCAGCAATTTCTTCGGGGTCTACAATGGCGACTTCCGGAGCCATTAAAACCGTGATGTACTCCTGCGTACCCGGACGATCGCTCCGAACGGCATTCGCCCGAGTCAAACTCGAGCCAAAATCGATAGTTGCAACAGCATCTGGTCTTTCCATGACAAAATTTCCTCAATTGAATACGTTCGGGATGTGACTCAAAAAGACCGAACAACTTACTTCAAGTTCTTGATTTCGGGTTGGACGGGGTGACAACACACTAGACATCAAAGGTCCAAAAGCTTGCTCTCCATAGGTTTTATTCACCTTGTCACCCCTTGAGGTTTCGGACAAAAAACGCGCGATTTAAGTGAACGACCAGCTCCCCGGTTTCCAATCCTCGGGCGAGCACGGTGGCTTTGGACAAACCGCGCCCGCTCCAATAACTCCAAAAGGCACGGGCAACGGCAAGAGGAATGGGAACGATCGATTCTACGGTCGGACTCTCCTCTACCCAGATACGGGGTTGGTCTTCTAACCGAAAGTCCTGACAACATTTCAAGCGAGTTCTACGAACTGATAAAAATCGAGCGACCGAATTCGGGTTCAACCCCAACGGTTGAGTTAGAGCGATCGCAGAAAAACAAAAAGTTCCCCAGGGGTGGCGGTAGGCATTCAAACAGATGCTTTTCCATAAAACCCTCAAGTACGTCACCCGCTCGTCGAGTTGATAAATTCTGCCTGATGGGTGGTGTCGTTTCTGCCTAACTTGCATAAGCTTTTAATTCTCAATTCAATCTTTTGAGCCAAGCTACCGATTGTTTTGGCGGGCTTACGATAAAGTACTTTAGGGAAATCTTTTGGGTGTGCCTATCGGTCAACTGGCTATTTTTTCTACGAGTTGGATTGGGTTGAATTACGCCAGTCCGGGTGAAAGATTTTCGAGTAGTGGGGAGGCGGTGTCGCTTCGGGGTCAGTGTAGGAATTGGTAAAGCCACGGTCGGAGAATTTGCGCTTCCGAGCTGCGATCGTTAGTGACAAGTTAAGCAATTTTGTCGGCAGTCAACTCGACCGGCTTGAATAGCCGAACTGTCTTCCAAATATCGCTTCGAGCGATTCGACTCTTGTACGCAGGGGGGGGAGCAGAAGGCGGAGGGATGGGGGAGGCGTCCGTCCCCCATCGGGGGGCGCAGCCGGAGGCGGAGGGTTGGGGGGAGACCTCCCAATTCTGGGTTTTCGGTCGATTACTGGACGGTTGACAAAGTGAATACAAACTTAACTTGTCACCCATGAGCTGCGACTCCATTCCCCATGCCCCATTCCTCGATTCCCGTTCTCCTTGACAAGCGGCACACAACCTTAACTTGTTATCAACGAGCTCGAAACGGTCTTGTTCCGAACCAAGGTTAAATTGTCTGACTGACTGATGTGGGAAATTGAAAGCCGATCTTTAATGAATGGGGAATGGGGCAATCCACCAACCCGGCTTTTCCAAAATTGCCCAAGCCTGCCAAGCTGGGTTGGGCTCTAGATGCAAGGATTTGGAAACCGTCGAGCAAGAATGTGGCAGCATCCGTTGAGATGAAAACCTTTTGCCAATCGTTGATTTGTGCTTCTTCAGTCAGCTCTACGTGCGGGTTCATCCATCAATTGACGGTGCCCTCATTCAGGTTCGAGGAGGTCGTAAAACATGAAAGCAAAATTCGTGGGTCTGTTGTCTGTTGTTTGGTTTGGACTCGTCCAAATCCAAAGTGGGACTGCATTAACGCTGCGCGTATCGATCGCCACCGGAAGCGAGATTGAAGTGGGCGCGGCACAAGAGGCCGTGGTGTCAGATCGTTGGGGTAATCCCATCGCTCGCATTCCAGAGGGGAGTTCGTTACCGATTGGGGCTAAGAGTTCCCTTTCTCGCATTGGAGAACTGTGGATCGAACCCATTGACGAGCCACCTCTGATTTGGGTTGAAGGACGTTGGTATCGCGGTCGCCTACAATTGATTGCCACATCCGAGAGGATACTAGCTGTGAATCACGTCGATCTCGAAGAATATCTTTATAGCGTTGTTGGGTCGGAAATGAATTCCTCGTGGGGTATCGAAGCTCTGAAGTCTCAAGCTGTAGCTGCGAGAACTTACGCTCTTTACGAGCGAGAAAATAGCTCCTCGTCCGACTTTGATTTGGGCAGTACCGACAGATATCAAGTTTATCGAGGAGTTGAGGCAGAAACGGACAGTACCCGAGTCGCCGTAGAATCTACCCGAGGTCTTGTGGTGGCTTTTGAAGGAAAGATTGCTGCTACCTTCTATAGCGCTTGCAGCGGAGGAAGAACGCGAGCCATCTCAGACGTTTGGGGAACTCAACCCATTTCTTATCTCACTAGCGTACCGGATTACGATGCTGGCTATCGGGAATGTCCTCCTGGAATTGGGTGGGGTCATGGGATTGGCTTGAGTCAGTATGGTGCCAGAACTCTTGCCGATGCCCGATGGTCGTACAACTCAATTTTGCAACACTACTACCCCGGCACTTATTTATCTGAGTTCGACTTTGCTCCTGATAATGACTAAATCGTAATTTTTGTTAATTAAATATTGATTGGTTTTTAAGTTTATGCCAAAATCGATGCCCAAAGAGGTTTGAGGGTTTTGGTGATGAAAAAGATCTTGATTCTTGAAGACGAGCCGCTCGCCCAAACGGGTTTGCGTTTGCTTCTGAGTCGGCTCGGTCGGGAGCGTGCTTGGGAAATTGCAGGAATCTGTTCGACAATTGCGACGGCCCGAGAGCGATGGCTCGAAACCCGACCGGACTTAACGTTAGTCGATATCGAACTGCCCGATGGCAACGGACTTGAATTTGCCAAAGAGCTGGTCGCTCGTTCCGCCCAAAGTCGAATCTTAGTGTTTTCGATGTGGGACTCACAAGAAAAGGTTTTGACAGCCTTACAGGCGGGAGTTCGTTCTTATTGCACCAAATCCTTGGATGTGGATTTGCTATCGAGAGCCATCGAGGCGACCCTGTTGGGAGAGTGCTTTCTCGATCCGACGGTGGCTCGCTATTTGGTCGATCGAGTTGGGAGTCGAGGTCTTTGCGTGCGCCAGCAAACCCGCTCGATTTTGACCGAGCGAGAACGTCAAATCTTGTCGTTAATCTCGAATGGGTTTAAGAATCCCGAGATCGCGCGAATGTTGTACGTTAGCGTCTCCACCGTCAAATCTCACGTCAGTCATATTTTGAGCAAGTTAACTTGCCGCGATCGCACGCAAGCCGTTGCGGTGGCCTTTCAAGAACAATTAATTTAGGAGAAACAATGGAAACGACCCCGATACTCAAACAGGAAATCGAGCATTTAAGCCATGACTTGGTCGCACCGCTGAGAATTGGTCGTCAACTCCTGCAACTTCTCGAAAAGGGAGATTTCGGGGAACTCTCGTCCGAAGCTCTCGATATTATCCGCACCCTCCAAGGTTCTCACACGCGCTTGCTGGAAATGGTGCAGAACTTGTTGCCGCTCGGGCCCATCACATCCAACACTCAACGGGAAGTGGATCTCGATTCAATGCTCGTGTCGGTCGCACGAGAATATCGAATTTTAGTCCCAGATGAAGTGAGATTCTCGGTGGATTTAAGGATGACCGAACAATTCGTACTTGGCAATAACAGCGCACTGTATCGTGTTTTTGCTAACTTGTTGGGGAATGCGCTCGAGTTTACCCAGAGCGGAAAAATTGAAATTCGCTCCCAATGCCATGGGACCTGGGCAATTGTGGAGATAGAAGATACGGGCTGCGGGATGGATGAGCTGACCCAACAACGGGTATTTAAACGTTTGGAAACGGGTGATTGCCCTGGGTCGGGAACGGGTTTGGGATTGTATTTGTGCCAACAGATTGTCGAATCTCATGGGGGAACGATTTCCTGTCGTTCCGTTCCCGGTCGAGGCACGAATTTCACTGTTCGGCTACCGTTAAGCGCAAATCCCGGACCCGGTCGGCTTCGTCCGTGTTTCGCACCCGTCCAAGAAAAGGTATAGCAGTCGCCATATCGCGATTGACACAAGTGACCGTGGGCAGCGATCGGACCGGAGCAGGGCGCGCAAGACGCAAGGGAACGCCGACCGTTGGGAGGAAAGACCACGGGTTAATGACACAATTGTCTGGCGTTGTCTGCCCCTTCGCCCACCCTGGCGGTTGCTATAAGTGATTGATGATAGCTATCTTCAATATGGTCAACTTAAAGTCTTCTAAAACCGAGAAACGCGATCGCCGAATATCTGTCAATTTGACTGAAACGGAAAAGGCGATCGTCCGAAATTCTGCCGAAGAATGTGGTTTGTCTGACTCTGAATACATACGACGACAAGCTTTGCAACGACCCATTTCTTGGCAAGAACTCTGCGTCACTTACACGAAACTTGGAGAAATTGGCAGTCACCTGATCCAGATTCGGCGCTACCTATCGCACACAGCCACTCCGGACACATCAGAACTCGCACAACTGACCGTCTTACTTCAACAACTGCCCGCAACACTCACCGAACTCAGACATCAAATCGCGCAAATTCCCCGCTCTTAGATTGAAGACGGGGAGACACCGGAGAGCAAAACACAAGGTAAAAATGCTCAATCCCTCGACCTGTCTCCCCCTCTGGAGCGTCCGGAGCATCAGTCAAAAATAGTAAATCAGATGCGTAGCAGCTTACACCCCAAACTCCAGTGCTGGCTAAAATTCGCAAAGGTCAAAACTTTTACAATTGCTTGCATTACACAACCCGAAAAGCCCGAGCCACAGTTTTGGGAGGGAATACCATCGGCGAAGATGCAAGGGAACTCGCTTCAGAATTTCAGGATGTGGCAGCACTCGGCGATCGAACCCAAAAACCCGTTTACCACGTTTCCCTCGCCCTACCTCCTCCCGAATGGCTTTGGGACGAACAGTGGCGCAGTATTTCCCAGCGCTATCTCGAAAAAATGGGATTCTCGAATCATCAATATCTGGTGGTGCGACACGCCGACACGGAACACGACCACATTCATATCATTGCCAATCGCGTTGGGTTCGATGGGAAATGTGTTTCCGATAGCTCGGATTATCGACGAACCCAACAGATTCTCTTGGAGTTGGAAGATGAATATCACTTGAGTTCCCACGATCGCGATCTAGAACGGCGTTCATCCACTACCGGACAAATTCGACGAATTCGCCACGAACAGCTCGAATACGAAAGCGGCAAGCGTTTGACGCCTCCAAGTCCGATCGTCCGCAGTCAGCTTCAGCAGTTTATCGACAACTCTACTCGGGATCGACCGACATTGAGCGTTTTGTTCGAGAGACTTCAACATCAGCAGGTTTTGATGCGACCTCGGTTTTCTGTTGAGATCGAGAAGTGGGAAGAAGCTCGGAGCGATCCCACGCTCCTTGGGGTGAGCTTTGAGTATCGAGGGGTACATTTTAGCGGCAGCCAACTCGGACGAGCTTACTCTCTACCGGGATTGCAAAAGTACCGAGGGGTAGACTTCGATCTCCAACGGGATGGGTCAGCTTTGGTGCGGTTGGCACGAGGCGACCGGGTAAAATCGCAAGGGGCAACAGACGAGGGAAACTCTGAAGAATCCGTGTTGCTAGCGGGAAACGGAACATTTCCAAAAGTCACCCAAACCATATTCCTACCTCAATTCCAATGGACTCAGGAGATCGTGGAAATTGCCGATCGATATCTTCAGTGCGTTGGACGCGATCGAATCCAAAACGCCTGCTATACCTTAATTCGACATCATGAAGGCAATCGCCTAACCCTGGAACGAGACTCGGGGCTGCTCGGCAGTGCTACTCGACAAGAGGGATGCTGGCAACCCGAGGATTTCTCTGAGATTGAAGAGTCCGATCTCGCGTGGTTTCGGACTTTGGAGGAGAGCATCCAAAACCAACACCTACAAACCGTTGCCCCGGTTGTGGCGATGGCACTGCACCATTTGCAAAAAGACCGTATTGACGGCACGCGATATTCTGCGTATTGGGATGAAGAAATGTTAATTCTCCAACGGGCAGGCGTTGCCGGATCGGTAATGGCGGCTCGATACGACAAGTCAACCCGACAGTGGGTCGGAACGGTTTCGTTGCCCGCAGAAGAGGTGCGGGAATTTTCCCGTTTCCAGGAACGACAGCAGCTCTTGTTGCATGAATCGCAGGTCGGGCAAACGACCGTGGATTGGGATTGAGCGTAAGCTAATGCGCATTTAAATTGTATAGCAGTCGCCATGTTGGGCGCGGACATAGAATAGGGATGTCTTGTCACCTGGGAGTATCTGTGATGCCTCGACCATATAGCTGCAATCTACGCCGGAAAGTAATTGAGGCGATCGAACTCAACGGTATGAAGCGCTTTCGTTGCGAGTGAGTACTTTAACATCAGCCGTAACACGATTAACTTATGGTTACAGCGATTTGCTCAAACCGGTGATTTTCGTCCCTCATCCAGAGAGTACCGGAGTAGCACTCACAAGATTGTGGATTGCGAAAAGTTTCGAGTATTTGCTCAAACCGAATGCGATCGCACTCAAGAGGAGATGGCTGGTGTTGTGGGAGGGAGACATCAGCTCTCGCACAATCTCACGGGCTTTGAAAAAGATCGGATTTACACGTAAAAACAAACCTACGGTTACTCTCAAAGAGATGAAAAATTACGCCCTCGAATTTGGAGATCGAGCCAAATTCGGGTTAGTATGACGATTCCGACCATCAACTCTGAAGAGTTCTTCTGGGTGCAATTGTCCTCATTCCTAACCATGGCGATCGAATTACCCATTCATCTTTCCATACAGAATGACATCCCAGGTGACTCCCAAGTTACAGCTACCCCAAAGCCGAGATTTTCCCCTTTGGCAGACTTTCCGTTCTTTTGTCGCTCCCTTGGATTACTGGAGAACCATGGGACGCAAATATGGCGATATTTTTACCGTTGGTTTTTTTAAACTCCCCCCAGTCACGATCGTTTCCCACCCCCAAGGCATTCAAGAGATTTTTGAGGCCGATCCGGCTCTGTTTGATGCTGCTCACGTCAACGCTCGGTTCATTCATGCGTTTTTAGGCGATAATTCGGTGATGGTGCTCGATGGCGATCGCCACCGACGTCAGCGCCAGTTACTGATGCCGCCATTTCACGGCGAACGGATGCGCTCTTACGCTAGACTGATTTGCCAAACCACTGAAGAAGTGATGGAGGGTTGGTCCCTCGAGCGACCGTTGAGAATGCGCTTCTCCATGCAAGAAATTACCTTGCGGGTGATATTGCAAGCCGTGTTCGGTTTGGATCGAGGCGTTCGTTACGATCGACTGCGGCAGCTATTTGGGGAAATGCTCGATACCCTCTTCTCGCCGTGGAAATCTCTAACGGTCTTTTTTCCACTCCTTCAAAAAGACTTGGGCGGTTGGAGTCCTTGGGGACGTTTCGCGCGCCAACTCGCTCGAGTAGACGAGCTGATTTACGCGGAAATCGCCGAGCGTCGCCGCCATCCCCAATCCGAGCGAGAAGATGTTCTGAGTCTGATGATGTCCGCACGAGATGAGGAAGGTCAGGTCATGTCCGATGTCGAATTGCGAGACGAACTGGTCACGCTGCTCTTTGCCGGACACGAGACCGTTGCCTCGTCACTGGCTTGGGCATTTTACTGGATTCATCGGTATCCCGAAGTGAGGGAGCGGTTAGTTGCCGAACTCGATGGCGTCGAACCGCTCCCCGATCGTTGGGTGCAACTTCCATATCTCAATGCGGTATGTTGCGAAACCCTTCGGATCGTCCCCATTCTGATGTTTTCCTTCGTTCGCATCTTGAAAGCACCGTTTGAGGTGATGGGTTATCAGTTTGAACCGGGCGACATATTAGTTCCCTCCATTTATACGACGCACTACCGAGAAGACATTTATCCAGAACCCGAGCGATTTAGACCCGAACGATTTCTGGAACGAAAATTTTCTCGGGGAGAATATCTTCCCTTTGGTGGTGGCGCTCATCGCTGTTTGGGGCAAGCATTCGCCCAGTCCGAGTTCAAACTCGTGTTAGCGACCGTATTGCGTCGCGCCAAGTTACGCTTAGCCGAGCCCAAACCCATTCGTGCAGTCCATCGAGGCTTTACGTTCTCCCCCAAAGGAGGAGTGAAGATGGTTCTGGAGAATTGGCGCGAGAGTGGAAGATGTTAAGCTGTCACGCATCACAGTGTTCGGCATTAAAACTGTATAGAACCCATTTGACATCTTTCTCGGTAGTGTCTGGCTTTGAAGGAAGTCGTTCATCGAGTGGCTCCATCACAGAGCTGCCTGAGTCGAGTCATTTGCAACTAACAAAGGGTCAATCGGTCTAACTGTAAGGCTTGTGGCTCAAGGATGAGATCTCAAATGGGTTCTATAGGTAGATCGAGATTTTGGATGTATGATGTGGCGCGAACGGGTGTAGGCAATACCCTACGAAGATGTGTTTTGGCTTAGAAGCGAGAGTGGAAGATGTTAGGAGCCGGTGAGATCGTGGGAATATTGGGTGGGGTCGCCATCGCTCAAATTCTTCCCGATGCGACGCTTGGCAACCCCTCGGTTGTTAATTTCGATGCAGATATTCGGCGCGTTGCGGGAGGAGAGCGAGCGGGGGGTAACTTATTCCATAGTTTCGATCGGTTTAACGTCAGAACTGGGGAAATCGTACATTTCGATAACCCTCCAACTGTCGATTGCATCGTAACCCGCGTCACGGGAGGGCAAGTGTCCCACATCGATGGATTAATACGTTCTAACGGTAGTGCCGATCTATTTTTAATCAACCCCAGCGGTCTCGTCTTCGGAGGCGACGCTCGTCTGGAGGTGGGCGGTTCCTTTATCGGCAGTACCGCTGATGGCTTGCTATTTTCCAACGGTGGCTTTTACAGCGCCACCGAACCAAACGACCCTCCACTTCTCGAGCTCGGCGTTCCGATTGGATTGCAATGGAACGGTAGCGGCTCGGGTCGCATCCAAGTCTTCGGTTCGGGACATCAAGTTCGGGTTCCCATCTCCGATACGGGATTGCCTCCCGCTTTCCCCCCCAATCCGAGTGAATTATCTGTCGAGACCGGTAACGATTTCATCTTAATTGGAGGTGATGTCCTGCTCGATGGCGGACAGCTCGGAGCCGAGAGTGGAACCATCCAACTTGGCAGCGTTCTTGAAGGGGTTGTGAGTTGGGAGGGGGGAAAGCTCGATTACTCCCAAGTTGTTCGCTCCGGTCAGATCGAGCTATTCTCTCGCTCTTCTCTCGATGTGAGCGGGAGTCCGAGTGGCAGCATTGGGATTCACGCTGGAAGCCTCGATGTCAATGGTGGTTCTTTGCTCGTGGCGCAAAATCGAGGGGTGGCTCCCGGTGGAGATATTCGAGTGTCAGCGAGTACAGCTGAATTCTCGGGTGTTTCCACCGAACTGGGAGTGCCCGTGACGACAGCCCTCGACAACCACACCATTGCCTCCGGGTCTGGAGGTAATATTCTCGTTTTTGCACAAAGTTTGGGAATTCGCGATGGAGCGGAGTTTAGTGCCAGAACCTTTGGCAGTGGAGAAAGCGGCAACATTCAAGTTGAGAGTTCGACGATCGAAATCGAAGGATTGTTCTTCGTCTCCGAGGATTTTCTCGTGTTGAGTTCCCTCAACTCGATCGCCTTTGCCAGCGGGAATGCGGGAAATATCGAACTCTTTGGGGAGCGAGCGAGCCTTCGCGAAGGCGGCTCGATTAGCAGCGTGACGGCAGGGGAAGGAAACAGTGGCGATTTGCTCGTTCGAGTGGGGCTCATCGAATTAACGGACGGTCCAACCGGTCGAAATCAGTTTGGCGGACTGACAACAGCCACGGTGGGAAATGGAGATGCGGGAGATCTCAGGATTGTGACGGAGCGATTGTCTCTCGAGGAGGGCAACGCCATTGACTCCTCGACCTTCTCTGGCGGGGATGCCGGAAATATCGAGATTGTCGCCTCCGAGGCGATCGTTGTGCGACCGGGAATCGAGCCGACGGTGATTTCCTCGAGCGCCCTGCCATTCGAGCTCGAAAGCCTGCGGGTTGTTTTGGGGATTCCCGCTAGACCGGAAGGAGACTCGGGTTCTGTGACGTTAATCGCACCGCG
This sequence comes from Zarconia sp., assembly GCF_057467645.1. Classification (NCBI taxonomy): domain Bacteria; kingdom Bacillati; phylum Cyanobacteriota; class Cyanophyceae; order Oscillatoriales; genus Zarconia; species Zarconia sp. Next base: position 8,383 of record NZ_JBRJXU010000136.1, on the reverse strand, counting down.
CGTGGAAGTCTCCGGAGGCAACAGCAGCATTTCCGTTCGCCACGAAGGAACGGGAGATGCGGGCAATCTCAATATTCGCGCTCAAATGGTTCGCTTGAATCGAGGTGGTCGTTTGACGGCTGCCACATCCTCCGGACGAGGAGGTAACATTTCCCTGGATGGCAACGTCGTTTGGCTCTCGAGGGGCAGTCAGATTACAACGGCAGCCGGGGGGATTGGGAACGGCGGTAATATCACCCTCGATCTTGATGTGGCGTTAATTTTAGAAGAAAGCGATATTATTGCTGATGCCTTAGAAGGGGTGGGGGGAAACATTCAAATTACCACACCCGGACTGTTTGCCAATCACCCCAGTGCTATTTCTGCCAGTTCCCGCTTCGGACTCGATGGTACGGTGCAACTGGACGCACCCGACCTCGACCCCGGAGCCCGACTGGTGGCACTCCAAAGCGACCCCCTCGATGCCGCCTCTCTCCTGGTTGGAGATGTTTGCCGCTTGGCGCAGCGCCGCCCCAGTCGGTTCGTCAACGTTGGGCGCGGTGGCATTCCCCCAGAACCAGGTTCCCAATACAGCGCTCCAGTTCTGGAAGACTGGCGGATTCCCGATCGCGAGGAACTCGAAGCCGCCGACCCCGTTTCCGTCGCCCTCGAACCGGTCGAGCGAGAACTTGTCGAAGCCCAAGGGTGGTACGTCAACGATGCGGGAAAAATTGTCTTGACGGCGACACCTCCGGCGGACAATCTCCCCAGCCATCGAGAAAGGGGGGTTTCCGATTGTTGGTAAAGCGATGGCTACCGATGGCACTCGGGGTGCTTTGGTCGAGTTGGATGGGGTCGGCAAGCGCTCGATTTGGCGAGTTGGAATCCGGACGACTCGACTATCGAGAAGGGCGTTACGTTGAAGCCCTGCAACATTTTGAGAACGCGAAAGAAGATACCACCATCTCGAAGGAATACCTCGCCCTCATCGAAAGCTTCGAGGCGCTGACCTATCTAAGGTTGGGGGATTTCCAAAGGGCGGATGCGAGCCTGACTCGAAGTCTCAACCGACTCGGAGACAACGCTCCCCCTCAGATGTGGGGACGGGTTCTCAATACCCGAGGTCAAATTCAGCTACAGCTGGGGGCCTCGGATGCCGCTCTCAAAAGCTGGCAAGATGCCGAGAGCGCCTATTTAGAAGTTCCAGATGAGATGGGGGCGACCCTCGCGCGACTCAACCAACTCATCGCCCTCGAATCTTTGGGACTGTACCATCGAGCTGAAGGTTTGTCCGAGCGGTTGGCAGCAGATTTGGAGAGTGCGGGCGATATCGAGCTGCGAGTGGCTCTGCAAACCCGGCTGGGAAACCTGCACCGACAGTTGGGAAATCTCGCTCGAGCTGAAGAATTATTGGAGAGCGCTTTCCAGGAGGCTCGAACTGAGGGACTCGACTCGAGTGCGATCGCCTTGGGTTTGGGACATCTAGCCGCAGCCAGGAACCAACCGCAACGAGCCATAGAACGATATCGAGCTGCCTCGGCGACGACCGACCCCCTCGAACGGATTCGATCGCAACTGTCTCAACTACCGCTTTTGTCAGAACCCGAGGCAACCCAATTGGCTCGACGCATTTGGGAACCCTTGCTCGAATTACCCCCAAGCCGTTCGGTTATTTTCGCTCGAGTGGAGCTCGGACGGTTTCTTGCCTCGCCGGACATCTTGAAGGCGGCTGTTGAGGCAGCCACCCAACTTCAAGACGATCGCGCTCTTTCCTATGCCTTGGGAAATTTGGGGACGCTAACCCAACAAAGCGAACCGACCCAGAAGGCTCTACATCTAGCCCAATCCATCGGTGCGACCGATCTGGCTTACCAATGGCAGTGGCAGCTCGGACGGCAGTGGCGCTCAGGAGGGCGCTTCGGAGACGCGATTGCCGCTTATACTCAAGCGGTTGAGTCCCTCCAACTTCTGCGCAGGGATTTAGCTGCCACAGATGCGGACTTGCGGTTTGACTTTCGCGATCGCGTCGAACCGGTCTATCGAGAACTCATCGATTTGCTTTTAACTGGGTCCGAACCCACCCAAGAACGACTGCTACGAGCAAGGGATACGATCGAAGCCCTGCAACTGGCGCAACTGGATAATTTCTTCCGGACGGCTTGCCTGGACTCCGAGCCGGTTCGATCGATTCCGACAGCCACGGCGGCGATCCATGCTATCGTACTCGACGATCGGCTTGAGGTGATTCTATCGCTGCCGGACGGAGCCGCAAGCCACCATTCCACTCCCATCGAACGCGCCCGACTCGAATCCCAAATCGAGCAGTTGCGGCAATACCTGCTCGAACCCGATCGACTGCGGGATTTACAAGGGTTGGCTCGCCAGTTTTCGATGGCACTCATCGAACCTTTTAGGGAAGAATTAGTGGATGTCGAGGGGTTGGTCTTCGTCCTCGACGGTGCGTTGAAAAACCTTCCGATGTCCGTACTCCACGACGGGGAGCGGTATCTGGTCGAGGAATACGCCATTGCTCTGAGTCCCGGACTGAGCGTGAAGCCTCCCATCGTCCCTTCTGAATCCGACGAAACGTTGATCGCTGGTCTGAGTCGCGCTCGCCAAGTGGAAGGACGAACATTTAGTGCGTTGCCCCACGTGGAAGACGAATTGCAAGCTCTTGCGTCGGTTGTCTCCGAACCCAAGTTGTTAGCCAACGAGGAATTTACGGCCACCCAACTGAGCCGACAGCTCGACGGGATTGCACCTCGAGTGTTGCACGTTGCCACCCACGGACAGTTCGGCTCCACAATCGAAGATACGTTTATCTTAATGTGGGACGAACTGCTCGAGCTCAACGAATGGGAACGGTTGCTGCGATCGAGTATCCAAGGGCTGGAATTGCTCGTCCTCAGTGCTTGCGAAACGGCGCTCGGGGACGAACGGGCGGCACTCGGACTCGCTGGGGTCGCCACTCGTTCTGGAGCCAAACAGACTCTGGCTACGCTTTGGCAGGTCGATGACGAATCGACATCGACATTGATGGGGCAATTTTACCAGGAGCTAACCCATCAACCTCCTGCTGAAGCTTTGCGTCGAGCGCAACTCCATTTGCTCCGGGAGCGGGGTTGGGAACATCCCTTTTTTTGGTCGGCGTTCGTCTTGGTTGGCACCCCTTGAGATCTACGAGATTAAAGGTTTTCCGGTTCGACTCCCAATGCTTTGAGTTGTTCTCGCAAGCGGACATTCTCTCGTTCGATTTCCTCAGCCCGTTGGCTTTCTCGCTCGGCCCGCTGGCTTTCTTGCTCGGCTCGTTCCTCTCCAGTCAAGAGCAAATTTCCCTGACTATCCCACCACCGCAGCCAGGGAAGTTCTGCATTTTGATACTGCCCTTGCCAAATTCCGAGTTCGACTCCCATCGATGGAATCGGGTAATGTCCCCGCTCGTTGGCGAGCAATAAACTGTAGCGCCCATCGAGCAGACGGTAGACTTCGATACTGGCTTTGGTCACTTCGTAGATGCCGTAGAAGGGGACGCGAATAGCTTGCTCGTACACCCAGAATTTGCCTTCATAGGGAGTTCGATCGCGCTCTTCGGAGCCGCTACCGGAGACAAACTCCAGGACAATCAGGGGGGCGACAATTTCCCGCCAGAGAACGTAGGAACGCCGCATCTGACCGTCGAGAGTCGGTGGCACGTTGGGAACGTAAAACCAGTCGGGAGCTTCGGCTCCTCGTTCGGGGGGGTTTGTCAAGCGCCAGTAAATGCCGCTATCTTGACCGATGGCATACTGTCCGTCGGGGTGCAGTTGTTGCAGCGTGGGTGAAATAGAGTCTGTCAGCAGAAGACTCTGGGGATGTTCTTGAAAGTTCTTCACAAACGTACCGTCCGACTCGGGGAGTTGGGTGTGGTCGGGTAATGTGGTGGGAAGTTTGGGTAAAGTCTCGATTGGTTGCATTGACCAACACTATTAAAAATGTCTAATTAAAAATTTAAGAGCTAGCGACGGCAAATATTTGTTCGGCTGTTGGACGAAAATTGGGAAAAGTGGGGGAAATAATGGCGTCATTCCCTAACCTGGATAATTTACCAAACGCGCTTGCTCCCGTTCTCGAGCGAACCTCACGCAAACAGACTGTTTTTCAAGTAAATTGTCAGCTTGCTTGGTGGGCAAGGATTTGAGGGATTTTCGTCACTCCTCATAAATAATGCAGGCTAATCGAAAAGCCTCTTACGTTGGAATGTTTCCCTGTGGGCTTTGGCATTTCAACAATTATCCCATCATGGAGTTCGTAGCGTCCGCCCCCGTTCGGATACCACGCCATAAAATCTTTAAAGGTAACGGGTTGGGTCAAGGATCGAACCATAGATTCTATCTTTTGATGGCTATCCTATTGTAGTGTGAGAACCCGAAGTCCGAGGGCGTTCCCTATCAATCCAATCCGAGTTCTTCTAACTCGTTCCAAGACCTCAAATCTTGGTGTTGCAGAATTTCATCGACGAGATCGTACCAAAGTTCGGTCTCGTCGTTCGATTCGACTCGCTGTATCCAACCGCGAACGAATAGCGGTGGCTTCCCCTCTTGGCAATAAACCTTAAAATACCACTGATACCATCGCTCGGGTTCTAAAACCGTTTGAGTTTGCAGGCGCACCCAACCCGGTTCGCCCACGACCAAAGGAATGCGATCGACATCGAAATCGTTGTCGTCTTGAAGGACGAACTCTCCTCTAACCTCCGAATAGGGCGAAAATGCCCACAGGGTCGGTTGAGCTTGAGCCGTTCGACCTTCAAAGGTTTCGGGAATCGCGGCGAGAATGGGTTGAGAGGTTTGCGGACAAGTTCCCCGCCGATCTCCGGAACTTTGTCGTCCGGGACGACCTCGATCGTCCATCGGTTCTTCGGAGGCGTGGGTTTCAAGACCTGGGGAAATAAGAGAAAGTCCAACAAGAACAAGGGATGTGAGTTGGATTTTGAAGCTAGATCTATGCATGACTATTGGTAACGTTTGAAGTTTGGAGTCAATTCGGGTGAGACGCCAGAACAATACGGGTTGGAAATTTCAATGGCTGGGTGGGCGAATCCGAGCTGGAAAATCACTCGGACTCACCGAGAGCGAGCGATACACATCAGTCAGCGATAAAACTGTAAGCAATTATACGGGGAGTACTTCAGAATGAAAACCTAATCCCCGTATAATTACGCAAAAATTAAAATTTTTCAATCTGTGTCGGATAAAAATTTCGATTTTTCAATCGCTCGACTTAGCCAACTCGCGCTCCCAGCACTCAAAATGGGAGGAAGCCAAGGAATCCAAATACCTCTTATCGAATAGGTTCCACTAGCAAGGGTCAGTGAGAAGACTGCGATGGCAAGAACGAGTTTCGGTCGGTGGAGAACCGAAGCCAGGAAACCGGTTCCCACCCCCCAGACCCCAATCCAAACAATTTCCATCCACTGAGGCCACCATCCCAGTAAAGTCTGGTTGCCTCGGGCACTGGAGATGAGTTGTTCGATGGCAATCGCGTGAATCTCAACCCCGGATAAAAGTCCAATGGGGGTGCGATGTCGGTCTTTGTACTCTTCTTCGACCCCAATTAAAACGATGCGCTCGCTAACGAGTGTCCCCAATTCCTCAGCATTGATGGTGCCATCGAGAATCTGTCGGAGTCCAACGGTGACGGTGCGGGGGGTGCGATAGTCGAGCAAAATCTGGTAGCCGAGGGCTTCTTCCGATGGCATTTGGTAGCCAAGGGCATGTTCGCTTAAAGGCTCGAGTGCAGCTCGACCGAGGTAAAAGGTTCCGTTTTCGTTGCGTTGGGGGGATTGACCAAGAGTTATCGAAGCCAATCTCAAGGCGAAAGAATAGCTGGTGGGACAAGTTCGATCGCCCGTCATGCCGATGATGTATCGCCGAATCAGATCGTCGCGATCGCGCGCGAAGTTGGAAAACCCAAGGTGCGTTTCATCGATTTCTGGGGGAGGAGGAACGCTTAGCAAGTCTTCGTTCCCAACGCGACAAACGGGGATAAATGGAATCGTCTCAATCGAATCTTTTAACGTCGTCGAGAAGGGAAAATCGTGGAGGATGTCGAGTCCGATGGCTTTGGGTTGGTGGGGAGCCAGCATTCGTATGAGTCGTTCGAGGGCCTCATCGGAGAGAGACCCCTGTCGCTCCCAGCCTTGCTGGTTTTGGTACTGAATATCGCCCTCGTCTACGCTGACCACCAATACTGGAGAACTCGATGTTCGAGAGGGCAATCCGCGCATCATCCAGTCGTAGGTTGCCAGTTCGAGACCTTGCAATATCCCCAGACCTCGCAAACCAAGAACGACAAGGGTTGAGAGGGTACTCGCAACTAAAGCTCCTTGCCAATGGCGAAACCGCGACGAACTCGATTGTTGGAGTTCCTTCCACGTTGGGGCGGTAAACTCTGGATGTTGGTAGAGCAGTGGCAGCCAAGAGGCTCCGGGTAAATCTGTAAACTCTTCCAAGCGCTGCCTAGCCGTTCGGAAAGCCCCGTAGAGCGATTGTCCTCCCGCGTACTCCTCAAACCAACCGTTTAAGAAGGTTTGGGCGACGCGATCTCGAACGGCTTCTTTCCAAGCGATGACGATGGGAACTTCTGCGAGTGCCAGAGCCTGAATCGATGCCCAACTTTCGCAGGAATTGAGAAACGCGATTTGCAATCCTCCGGCGACCGCTTCGCGCAGAGCGTGCCTGAATTGCTCGACTTCAAGAAATTCATTCCCACTTAAGTGAAGCGTTCCGGTTCCTTCGTCGGTACTGTGACCGGCAAAGACAAAAATATCCCATCCTTGACGCAACCTGTGGATGAATTCTCGACCCGATGGTTGAGACAGCAGAACCGTTCGAGCATTGAGTTGCCAGAGCGCTCGAGCATCAGGAGCCAGGTTGATGTCGGTATCGTCTCCAAGAACTCCCAGGATGCGAGCCGCACCCGAACGGCGAACTGGGCGAGGAAGGTCGTGAAATTCCGGAGGGGCGAATCCCAATGTCAGTTGAGAATAGCGATCGAAAATTTCCCACACTTGCCAGGGAATTTTCCAAAGATCGGGGTTTGAGGTTTGAACGATTAACTGACTTTCCGAATCGAGTGCTGCCAGGGAGCGCTCGAGGTGTCTGACAATTCGCTGCCACGACTCCAGGGGAGAGTTGAGCCAGTCTCGGACGCACTCGGCAAGCTGTCGGGCGAAGGAGCCTGATAAAGATGATGTCTCGACGGTCGAGCTGGAGAACACCTCCCAATTGCGGGAGTGAGCATCTCGCTCGAATCCAATTTTCCAAAGATCGTAAGACTCCAATAATGTCGCACAGGGCGGTAATTGACCTTCAACTTGAGATCGGATCGTTCCGTCTCGGCGAATTTGTAAGACGATCCCAAATCCTGTCTCGAAGTTGCCCGCACCGACTTTGAGAATTGCCTGCATTGACGTTTAAACCCGAAATCGTTCGGTTTCGCTCGCACCTTCTCCCAATCTTAGCCGAACGATAAATTCGCTGTCGTTGGGTGGAGAAAACCGGAACGCCATCGACTTTTCCCGCCCGTTGGAGGTTCCCTGAAGTTTGGCGCGTCCTTCCTCGTCGAGAACGAGTAAATGCAAATCCGCTGGTAGTGGGTAGAGTGGGTCCCGCGATTGTAGCGTCAGAGCCACCCCTAACGTACCGCTGGCTCTGTGGCTGCAATCGAGTGGAACTACGCCAACAAGGAAAACGAACTCAAGAGTTCCCAACCGCAGTAGCTTTCCTCGCCGGATACCCGCTTGAGGATCTTCCGGGCGAACTGCGCCCAGGGCAAATGCAGCTTGCCACTTGAGGTCTTCCCTGCGCTCGGTTATTGCGGATTTGAGGGTATCGAGAAGGCGTTGGTGTTGAGTTGGTCGCCCGGTGGCTTCCAAAATCGAGAGTGCCTGCACCATCAGACTCGGGTCCCCCGATTCCACCAGAGATGCGAGTGAATTGAACTGAGCGGTCGAGGCGCGCGCGATTCCCCCCCGACGAACCTCCGACTTCTGAAGCTGGCGGGGGAGTTTCCATTCTGGAGGAAACCGGGTGTAAAGCCATTCTCGAAGGGATACCGGCTCTTTGGGATAGCGCTGCCTTCTCAAGCGATCCAAGACTTGCAAAAACGCCTCGTCAGGCAAAATTGATAGGAGTAGGCTGGCATTAGAAAGGTAGAGATCGCAACCGTTTTTGAACCGAGAGTATTGGGCCTGGGCGAGTTTTTCGCCTCTTTCCTTGGCCTGAGCCTCGATCCAGGCTCCGGTCACTTTCCGTTCGGGGTGTTCTCGATTGAACCATTCGATCGCTTCGAGGATAGTGGCGTTGATATCAATATTCACTAGACATGTCCTCCAAAAGAGGGAATGGGGTGTGGGGTGTGGGGT
>NZ_JBRJXU010000135.1:0-57747 GCF_057467645.1 Zarconia sp. | reverse complement strand
GGAATCGGGATGAAGTACTTTGCTCCCCAGCAACCAGATGTAGCCAGTGCGATCGCTTCGCTCATCAAGAGGCTTGCCAACCGCCCGAATCTCACCCAGAGTCGGCATCCCGTCGACGTCGCGGTCGCAAAACTGACGTTTTATAGACTTACTTGAGACTGGATGGAAAATCCGTAAGCGGGCCAAACTTTTCCAACTTCCGGGTGGCGGCCCGCGCGGCGAATCGACCGGCTTTCTCGAAATCTGTAGCGTTGAGGCGTTGGTAGATGTACCCGGCGATGTAGGTATCGCCGCAGCCGGTGGCATCGATCGCCTCTTTCGGGGCAAAAGCAGGGATTCGATAAAATTGGTTTTGGGCGTATACCAGGGAACCCCGACTGCCGAAAGTGACGATCGTTTCTCCCACTCCCCACTGACTCAGTTGGATGGCGGCGCGATCGATATCGGTTTCACCCGCTAAGATTTTGGCTTCGCGATCGTCGACTTTGAGGATATCGATCGAGGGAAGTTCGAGTTGTTTATTAAACCAATCTACATCGCGCACTTCTCCAGAAGGGGTAATTTCTCGAACTAAGCCTTGTGCGTCTAACGTGAGAAGATGTTGGCTGTTGGCAACTGCGGGTAAGAAACCCTCAGTAAAATCGCGATCGGTTAGCGGCCCAATATGGAAGACTTTAGCTTCGATATCGACAATATCGTTGGGAGAAAAAGATTCGGCAATTGCCCAGACTTTTTCAGTGCGCAAATCTAGGTTTTCTCGATAGTAGATTTCTTCAAATAACGAAGTTTCCGGACTGGGTTGCCAAAATACAGTGATGCCTCGGGATTTGAGTTCGGTGAGGAGTTCGGTGCGATCGCCTCGGGCCGTTTTGGTGATGACGGCGACGTTTAAACCGAGGCTAGCCAGGGCGATCGAGGTGTAATATGCCGTTCCGCCGGGGATGGATTTCTCAATTTTTCCATCCACTCGAATAATATCTTTGGTAATGTGACCGATAACGCAAACATCAAACACTAATTACATTTTTCCTCTTCATCTATACTAATGATAACAACTATTAATCACGACCAACTGCAAAAGATTTGCGATCGAGTTATCGAGATGTTAGCAGATTTTCAAGAAATTAAGCTTGCCGATGCCGATTATTACTGGTCTATTAATGCTCCAGAATGCTATAAAATGACCGACAATCCTGAAATGGTTATGGGTTCGCTGACAGACGATATCGAAGCGTTAAAAAAGCTTATCGATAACGAAGAGCGCCCAGTCACATTTGTCGATCTCGATCGACTTGCATCTGTTCTTCATGGAATTTCTGAGGGTATGAATCCTTGCGAATATCGTAAAATAGAGTCGTAATGATCGTCGATCGCTTAAATGCTAGACCCGAAAGATTACGCCTGTCAAATTTGTGGTTTCCTACAGCTATCTCCTCCTTGGGGAGATGACGGCAATACACCATTATTTGACATTTGTAATTGCTGCGGTGTTGAGTTTGGTTATGAGAATACAACAATACAAACAATAAAACAGTATCGCGAGCAATGGTTATCGGACAAAGATGACTCGCAGCCCAAACAGTAATGCGACGATAGAAGTTAATGCTCCTCAGAGTACTCCTGAAATTGACAAAATTAAATTCAATCCGTAACCTAAAAATCTGAAATCATGAACTCACAGTTTTGGAATGACTTTATTATCGAAGGAACAGAAGACTATGTTGGTCTATGGCTAATTATTCGCGAACTTGAGCGAGAACATCCAACTATTGAAAAGCATGAAATTCAAGTTATGGCTCTCGACTTAATTCGAGAAATACTTGAGACTGGTTTTATGAGAATAGGAATGTTTGAATATAATAATGACAAAAAGCTAGAATATAAACTTTGGGAACTCGGTATTGATAGTATAATATATCGACTTAAAACAGAGTGGGACGAACTTGGAAAAACACCAAATATTGGTGACATTGCTTGGCTAATCACAACAGAAAAGGGAGAAAAAGAAGCTGAAAAAATTATAAGAAAAAGAAAAAAATTAGATTCAGAAACTTACATCCCACATATATTCAAGCATATTTTCGATAGCGAACCATAATCTTTCTTTTTATTGGAGATCGAACTAGATAAACTTAAAGACTCTCAGTTCTAGATAAATTTCGATCGAACTCGTGGATATATTGAATCAACCTAACCCCGATCTCACTCTCGGTTCAAACTTTCGCAACCGCAAGGCATTCGTCACCACCGACACTGAACTCAACGCCATCGCTGCCCCCGCAATCTTCGGATCGAGCAACACACCCAAAATCGGGTACAGCACCCCAGCAGCGATCGGAATACTGCACACATTATATATATAAGCAAAAAAGAGATTTTGGCGAATATTCCCCATCGTGGCGCGGCTGAGTTCGATCGCCGTCACGATCCCTCGCAAATCCCCGGAAATCAGGGTAATATCGCTTGCAGCCATCGCTACATCCGTTCCCGTACCGATCGCAACCCCCACATCTGCCTGGGCTAAAGCCGGGGCATCGTTAATCCCATCCCCCACCATCGCCACCACTTTGCCACTGGTTTGTAAAATCTTCACCTGGGCAGCTTTGCGATCGGGGCGAACTTCGGCAAACACGCGGGAAATCCCCACCTCGCGGGCGATCGCTTCTGCGGTTTGGCGGTTGTCTCCCGTCAGCATCACCACCTCCAACCCCAGATTTCGCATCGCCGCCACCGCATCCACCGATGAGGGTTTGATGGCATCGGCAATTCCCAACAAGCCTTCAATTTCCCCATCCACTGCAATCCACGCCGTCGTGTTAGCCGCCGCTTCCCATTCCCGTTCCTGGGTTTGCAGCGCTTCCATTTTGATGTTTAATTCTACCATCCACCGCCCCGTACCGATTTGTACCAGGCGATCGGAAACGATGCCCTGCACTCCCATTCCCGCCACCGCTTGGAACTCCTCCACCTCTGGCAATGGCATCTTTACCCCCTGAGATCGGGCGTAGTCTACTACTGCCTGGGCGAGAGGATGTTCGGAATTGCGTTCCACGGCTGCTGCCAGTCGCAGGAGTTTGATTTCGTTACCGTAGGCAGTTCCCCCCACCGTGGCGTAGCGGGTGACGCTGGGTTTGCCTTGGGTGAGGGTTCCGGTTTTATCGAGGACGATCGCATCCAGTTCGTGCGCCAGTTCCAAACTATCCCCCCCTTTAATCAGAATGCCGTTTTCCGCCCCTTTCCCCGTTCCCACCATAATCGAGGTGGGGGTTGCCAAACCCAGGGCGCAGGGACAGGCGATAATCAACACCCCAACCGTCGTCACCATCGCTAGGGTGAGGTTTTTGGTGACGTTAAACCACACGAGAAATGTAATCAGGGCGATCGCGATGACAACGGGAACGAACCATTCGGTTATCCTGTCAGCGAGTTTCTGAATCGGGGCTTTGGCAGCTTGGGCATCGCGCACCAGTTGAACGATTTGCGCCAGCAGGGTATCTTTGCCCACCCGCGTCGCCCGGAACTGGAAACTCCCTGTGGCGTTCAGGGTTGCCCCCACCACTTCATCCCCCGCTTGCTTTTCGACAGGGATGGATTCTCCCGTCACCATCGACTCGTCTACCGTCGAGGAACCCACCATCACTTCTCCATCCACGGGGATTTTTTCACCAGGACGTACTACGACAATATCCCCCACCACCACCTCGGCAATAGGAATATCGAGTTCCGTTCCTTCTCGGATGACTCGTGCGGTTTTCGCCTGCAAGCCCATTAATTTGCAGATGGCGGCAGAAGTTTGCCCTCGGGCGCGATGTTCCAGCAGTCGCCCGAGCAGAATCAGAGTAATCACGACTGCGGCAGGTTCGTAGTAGACATCGGCGGCGAGTCCCCGATCTTGGAAGAAGCTGGGAAATATCGTTGCGAATAGGGAATAAATGTATGCCGTCCCGGTTCCCAACGCCACCAGGGTATTCATATCAGAGGTGCGGCGTTTTAGGGCTTTCCCTGCGCCGAGGAAAAAGGAATTGCCGCACCAAAACATCACCGGCGTACTCACGGCGAACTGCAACCAGGGATGATGCAGCCACATCGGGATAAAGGGGATGGGAAAACCCAGCATCATGGGCAGGGAACCGACGACGAGAAAAAGGCTGAGGATGCCACCGACGATAACTTTGCGCTGAAGTTGGTTCTGTTTTGCCGTTTGGGTTGCGGTTTCGGAATCTTCGGGATTGGAACCTTCGGTTTCTGTGTCGGGAATGGCAGTATATCCGGCTTTGGCAACCACTTGTTGGATGGTGTCGGGGTTCGTGGCGGTTCGATCGAATTTGACCGTTGCCCGTTCTAGGGCAAAGTTAACGTTGCACTCAGTCACACCGGGAATCCCTTGAATCGATCGTTCGATGGTTCGAGCGCAGGATGCACAACTCATGCCTTGCAGTCGTAGATGGAGGGTTTCCATATTCGGGATCTGTTAAACGCGGTGGATTCGTCGTCAGGAGAAAGCGTGAATCGGGTCAGGTCGATCGTCAATCCTGAATGCTTCTCTCGATCTTTCCCATTTTTTTGGGTTCTCGTATCTTCGGATATTTACGTCAGGTTATCAACCCAAAATCAAATGAGGATGAAATTCTAACGGTACTGAGGTTACGTGAGGACAGCTATACTTCCGCCTGAATCTTTCTCCCCCTGCTCCCCCCACTATCCCTCAACTCACCCTGGCGATGTCAAACACGAGCTTGAAGATCGCGATCGACCCCAGCCCAAATTTATTAGGTAGATCGTTTCTTTGAAGTTTTACGCTCTTAATCTTCCGAATCCATATCTTGTAATTCCAGCTGCTTTGCCCGATCGTACAGTGACTTTCCCTTCGATTCAATGAGTTGAACTGTTTCAGGCAGGAGTTCGTTTTTGGTGACGGTTTGCCCTTGACTGAACCGATTCGGACGAGTATCCGATGGATAACCTTTCCAGCCTTTTAACTGGTGTTTCTGGGATGAGTGGTTTTCCACGGCTTGACTGACCATCGATGAGTCGAGGGATAACCCAGTAAAGTTTAAGACTCTGGTTAAAGTATCAATGGGATTTTCTTTCAAGCATTCGTAGGAAATAAATAAGATGTCTTTTGACTCGAGTTGCTTCGCTCGAATATGGGTTTGTATATTTTTGCACCATTCAGATAAAGCGATCGAGCAAAATCGATCGGGGTCTTTTTTATTGAATTTTGAATAAGATAGTAAGGTTTGATGGGGGTTTCTAAATAAATAGATAATTTTTGGGGTTTGGACTAGATGAGGGAAGCCACCAATGCGATCGTATTTTTCGTGAGTCTTAATTAACCGAAAGGGAATTTTTAATCGATCGTCTATTTCATCGAGATCGTCTCTGTAGATATCGGGGACAACTTGACCGAGACTGACGGGAAGATCGGTCTGGGTTGGAATCCCGCTGGCTTGTAAAAGAAAATCCGCGAGCATGAGGCGCATCCAAGTATTTCCCGATCGAGGATAGGAGGAGAGGAAAATATCGTTGTTTTTTAAGTTTTTTTTGTTCTTTGTATAGGTAGTTCGTGCGGATTCATTTTTTAAAAAATCTAGACAATATCGCAAGGATAAATCTTGTAATAAACTCAGTTTGTCAATCATCTGTTTTGTTTGGTAGCTCTTACCCCAACCTACATCACGAAATTTTGTCCGTCAATTTGGTTAACCCGTATCTTTCCTCAATCCCTCTCGGAGTTCGATCGCCCTATTTTTTCGATCAATTCTCGGACTGTCATACTACCCCCGATGGGTACTGACTCAATCGGGACGGGCATTTGAAAAATTTGAGAAATCGCTGGCAAAAGTGCGATCGAGTTGGAATTGGAGAAGTGGCACGGATGGGGTTCGGAGTTCGTGAGGAATTGGCGATAGTGAAGACATCGAAAGAAACACACCCAACACCAACCGATTTACAGAGGATAAAATCATGACTGTTGCCAAAGAAACCGCCAAAACTCACCCCGTTCTCCGCAAAGGTAGCACTGGCGATGATGTCAAATACGTGCAAGATACGCTCAACTATATCTACGATTTTGAGTTGAAAGTTGATGGCATTTTTGGATCGACAACAGAAGGTGCCGTTAAGCAATTCCAAGAGGATTACCATTTAGTCGTCGATGGCATTGTTGGAGAGCAAACCTGGAATCGCCTAGTGGAAGTTCGCAATGCTCCCGTCACCCCGAGTTTGCCCACTCTGTACAAAGGCAGCACCGGCGAGGATGTTCAATACTTGCAAGATTTGTTAAATCATTTCGGCGAGACACTAACCGTTGACGGTATCTTTGGCATTCGTACGGAAGCGGCTGTCAAGACATTCCAAAATCGTAATGGTTTGGTTATCGATGGCATCGTTGGGGAGAAAACCTGGGATGCTTTGCATCAACAGTTTCACCACTAAGATCGATGTCTGAATTGGGATTTGAATAAAGAGAAAAGGCGATCGTTCTGAGGGGGGCGATCGCCTTTATTTGTTCGTTTTCGATCGGCTTAATTCCGATGTCTGAAGGGTGGAAATTCAGAACGATCGCCTTAATTCGAGTCCGGAATGGTGACTTTAAACACGGTTCCCTTTCTAGCATTATCTTCCACTTCCACTCGTCCTCCTTGCAGTCTTGCGTACTTTTGAGCGATCGCAAATCCCAATCCCGTTTCGGGAATTTCGCTCAGGCTGCCGGAACTATAACAGGATTCCAACAGCTTTTGTCGATCGCCGATGGGTAATGCGTTGCCTTGAGTTTTGACTAAAAAGACAATTTCATTCTCCTCCCGAGTCAGTTTGAGGGAAACTCGTCCTTTTTTTGAAGCATATTTTACGGCATTGGAGAGCAAACTCTTAATCGTATGTCGGAGAATTTTTCGATCGACATTCGCTGACATTTTTTTGGAAGCACTGCTAAATTTGAGAACGGAATCATTGCCCTGACTTAATTGAATTTCGTAGGTGAGACCTCGACAAAATTCAACGAGATCGAGAGTTGTTTTTTTCAGTTCGACGGTTTCTAGCTCGGTTTTGCCAACAATCGAGACGTAATCGACGAGTTCCGTCAGCCGTTTGACGTTAAAATCGATCGCTTCCAAGAGTTCTTCGCTCTCCTCTGGATTCACATCTCGGAGTAATTCGGAGGCAAATAAAATCGTATTTAAAGGCGTTCGCAATTCGTGAGAGGTCATCGCCACAAATCGCGATTTTAGCTCATTTATTTCTTTCTCTTTTTCGAGGGATTGTATTAGTTTAATTTCAGCCTTGACTCGATTGGTGATATCTTTTCCCAGATAGACAAAATCTGGCAGGTCTTTAATATCCGTTGGAATTTTTGCTCGAGACAAATCAACAATCACTTCGTCTCCGGATTTTGTCGAGCAAGAAATTTCTAGATTGCGATTTTGAGCATCTAAATCCGAATAATCTGTCGTTTTCGAAGTCGCAAACAATGAGAAATCAAACCCCTCGGGAAAAATAAAACTAATATTTCGATCGAGTAACTCCGATTCATCGTATCCAAATAAGGTTTGGGTGGCCGGATTGAGCTTTTTAATCGTTCCTGAATAATCGGTAACAATTAAAGCATCCGCCATGGAATTAATAATTTGGTCTAAGTAGGCTTGAGAAGCCGACCAAGCCATGGCTAGTAAACTTGCTTCGTTCGATTTTTTTAAAATTTTTTGTTCTAAAACTCTTTTTGTCGTTAACTCTTCAATACAAACTAAGACTCGATCGGCGGGGATTTCCCCATCTCGATCGACCCAGAAATGGAAGTCTAGGTGGAGTGATGTCTGAGGTGAGTTAGATTTGTCTAAAATAATAGAAGTTCGATAGCTATCTCTTGTTCCTGCCAAGAGTTCACCCAGAATAATTTTAATATCTGGTATGTCTGGGAAATCTAATGACAAAGGTTTACCAATCGAAACTTGTTCGAATTTATTCTCAAAATCTGGTAAGGAACAGTCAAGAACGATTGCATCTCGATCGAGCGTAAGATACTCGAAAGACAACAAACGTAATAAATTTTTCAGAGTGGAGTTCATCGACAATGAATTAATACTAGGGTCTGCCATCTCGCTCGAAAATCGCTGTTCGTACCCTCGAAACTTGTCTATCCTCGGCTTAAAGAGTCGGTCTACGACGACCCAAATTTTGCATTTTCACAGAATATTTCGATCGAGCAAGATAGATAGCCCCTCGAAATTGAGCCGGTCAAGGAATGTATAGAAATAAGCCAATGGTCATGACCGAAGTCGCGATGGCTCGAAATTTTTTCTCGAGCGAATCCCAAAAACACCTAGAACTGTACTGTCTCAACTCTAGATTCGGAATTTGGACTTGCTTTCAAAACCAACGTGCAAGTGCAACGAGCGCTCCCCAAGTTTGTGGCCGACTGATGCCAACAGTCACCAGATATACGGCACTGCTCGATCCTAGCGTAAAGGCTCAATAAAATTTTAGATTTTAGATTTTAGATTTTAGATTTTCGACTTTAGATTCGATCTCGATTGTCAAGATGCTTCGATATCGCAGTGGGTACGACCATTTGGACAACATCGGACAACTGTGCGATCGTACTAAAGTCTTCCCCCCCTGCTCCCGAAGCCCCCGACGCCCCCGAAGCCCACCTTTACAGGTCGAACTCGCGGGCGTAAAAACGCGCGTAACGATCGCCCTTTTCCAACAATTCGGCGTGGGTTCCCGATTCCACAATGCGTCCCCCCTCCAACACCAAAATCCGGTTGGCGCGGCGCACGGTGGCCAGGCGATGGGCGATGGCAAATACCGTCCGCCGTTCCATAATCCGCTCTAAGGCCTCCTGTACCAGCGCTTCCGATTCCGAATCCAGGGCCGATGTCGCTTCGTCGAGAATCAAAATGTGGGGGTCGAGGAGTACGGCGCGGGCAATGGCTAAACGCTGGCGCTGTCCCCCAGATAAATTCACCCCTCGTTCTCCCACCCAAGTCTGATAGCCTTCGGGAAACTGGCTGATAAATTGGTGGGCATTAGCAATTTTCGCCGCAGCCACCACCTCCTCCAAGTCGAACTCCGAACGACCGAAGGCAATATTTTCGGCGATGGTTCCGGTAAATAAAATCGTCTCCTGGGGGACGATGCCGATGTGTTGGCGCAAACTCGATAGGGTCACCGTGCGGATATCCACGCCATCGATGAAAATGTGCCCCCGTTGGGGTTCGTAAAAGCGGGGCAGCAGGTTCGCTAGGGTGGTTTTGCCCGCCCCAGAGGCCCCTACCAAGGCAATAAGTTCCCCCGGACGGACGAGTAAATCGAGGTCTTGCAAAACCCAGGGGGTTTCCGAGGTGGATGGCGATTCGTAGGCAAACCAGACGTTGCGGTACTCCACCTTACCGGTAACGGCCGATAACTCAGCGGCATCGGGTTGTTCGAGGACTCCTGGAGCAATGTTCGTTAACTCGAAAATGCGATCGACGGATGCTTCTCCCTGCTTATACTCGTTGTAGTTGCCGGTGACTTGACCGATGGGATCGATTAACATCGCCACCCCCGCCACGTAACTGACAAATCCGGGGCCGGTGAGGTTGCCCCGCGAAATCTGCCAAGCCCCCAGCCAAAACAGCAACAACACGCTCATGGCTTCAAAAAAACCCACTACGAAAAACTGGAGGGCTTTAACTTGTTCGGCCGCATATTTGGTGCGTTGGTTGGCCTGGGCTTGTTGGGTAAACCGGGCTAAGGTATAGTCTTCGGCGGCGAACGCCTGAATTAACCGCATCCCCCCAAAGAGTTCCGTCAGCAGGGCCGCTAAATTGGAGATTTGCGCCTGGGAACGGCGAGAAAATTTCAGCAGTCGTTCCCCGAACCAACCGATTAAAACCGCCATCAACGGGGCGATGATGAAGGCGGCGATGGTCAGTTGCCAGTTCAGCCACACCATGTAGCCCAGGACGACAACCAGTTGCAACATGGAGGGGAGGAACTGGTGAAAGATTTTGTAGATGACTTCGCCGATGCGATCGAGATCTTCAGTGAGTCGATAGGATAAATCGCCGGTTTTGGCGGTGGCGAAGTAGTCGAGGCTGAGGGTCTGGAGGTGAGCGTAAACCCGCCCTCGCAAGTTGAGTACCGCGCCCAGGGAAGCTTTAGCCATCAGGGTATCCTGACCGTACTGTACGGCACCTCGCAGCAGGAAGATAACGGCGCTGTAGGCGGCCAGTTGCGCGATAGCGGCGAAATCCCCTTGCCCGATGAAGTTGGCGACTCGACCGGCAAGCCATCCCAGAATCGGCCAGAAGATGGTAAATGCGAGGGTACAGGCAATTGCACCGGCGATCGTCCATCCATGGGGACGCAGGTAGGGGAGGAGTTGCCAGTAGCTAGAGCGTGTTTTCATCGGCGATCGCGACTCGGTGGAACGAGCTTAGCAGGCGCGACCCTCAACGAACAAGGAACGATCGCAGATATTGCGATACTTGAACCGACGTAAGGAAATCGCAAACCTGGTGTAACTCTCTCGTGCGTAAGTTTGTGCTGTTTTGATATATTCAAAGTTTTTTAAATTTGCACCTCTGAAGCGATGAAGTGTGCGTTTAAATACATCATGAAAGCTTATAAGAGGTATAACTATAGCTTAATACCAATAACAGACGATTAGGCGTCAGGGGTCGGGTGTGATATTCCTACCCCTTTTTTCTCCCCTGCACCGTTTCCCTTCAAGGTCTGCGAGTTTTTACTAAATTATTTCATCGAAGCCAATATGGACGCTTACCCTTCAAAAGATGCGATCGCAACTGCCTTTCGTTGGGAATGCTCGACCCGGCGCGCCGCCAGGATTCTGGAACTCAAACGCCAGCGCATTCTCGACGATCTCCGACAAACTCTCGAACATATGGCGCTCATCGTACCCTCTCCCAATAGTGGCGATCGCACCGGTTTACCGACAGAAGTCTTGCAAGATGCCCTAGAACGATTGGAAGATGATGCCTTTGCGGAATTTGTGATGCAAATGTTGCAAGAATAACGGTGTTTGGTGGTGGTGGGAACTAATCATCTGTCCTATGGCATTGGTGTGGACCAAACATAGGTTTTCGGTGAGGATTCGGGCTTATCTGCGGCTGCACAACACCACAGTTATAGAACCCATTTGACATCTTTCTCGGTGGTGTCTGGCTTTGAAGGAAGTCGTTCATCGAGTTGCTCCATACAGAGCTGCCTGAGTGGAGTCATTTGCGACTTTCTCAGGGCAAATCGGTCTCACTATAAGGCTTGTGGCTCAAGGATGATATCTCAAATGGGTTCTATACGGCAGCGGGCGGTGGATATAACGACAACTCTAAGAAGCACACTGTGAGTAGCCAGAAAAACGTATTAAATCGGCGTTAAACCGTACAATTTGCTGTTCACTTTCTCCAACTCCTCTGTAGTCGCTTCTCACAGCTTCGGAGGCTTAGCCTCTACCGTTAAGGGCGTAGTTTAGTAGGAGTCAGGTAGGCAGTCTACCCTAGCCTTGTACAATGAGAGGTAGGAGTCGCAAAACCCTATTTACTAGCCTCATCGCACACCTAAAGCGTTACCCCTCTAGGCTTTCCCCTTTTCCGGAAACTCCAGGATCGGGTTAGTTCTGTATCGAGCGATTGCTTTCAACCCAACGTTTCGAGCGGCGTTAAGACCCGAATGTGCCCGATAACCTTCGTTCCATACCCAGGTTGCACCGGGTTGGTACTCGGTCACACTTTCGTCGATCTCGTTCTGACGGGCTAAGTCATTTCCCCACGGGTCTAATTTCGAGGTGTTTCTTGGAGACACCCGCGTGGTCAAGATTCCGAAGTCCTGGTAAGCAATTCGCTTCACTCCCTCGTAAATCTTCGACTTTAGCCAGTACGCCCGTTTCTGATTCGACCGTCCCCAACCGTCATCAGCTCGATGCCACGCCACCCGCCGTTAGACTTAGCGGGGGTTTCGATGATTTCAGGATGCTTGTCAACGATGGTGAAGTAGAACTCCACCAGTTCGTTAAAAATCGCTTTCGTCGGCTGAAAACTCACACCATCGCGGTGTAGCTTCGTTCGCATCGACTTCGTTGCGATACTAAATCCTTTCTTTCTCCTGAGTGACATCGGCTTCGACCTCCTTTTGTCCGATTACTTGCATCGTGAAGGATGCGGTGCTAGCTCGACGATGCCCGCCAGGGGATTTCCGATCATCGAGCCTTCCTTCGTTTGCCCAGCGAGCGAGAGTTTTAGGGTGATAACCGTAGCGGTCTTGAACTTGTTTAGGAGAGAGGTACATAGGAGTCTCTGTTTGATTACGTTTTACTCCTATATACTGCGATATTTTACTATTTAATCGCTAGACCCAAAATTTGATTTTGAAGCTCACTCTGGCTTCTGAATCAGTCTCTCCCATTGACGCTGTTTTGCCTTGGGGTCAATGCTCAACAATCGCACGTAGTCGCTGGGACGATCGGCCAAAAACTGCTCCACCTGGGTTAGCACCTGAGCCTCATGGGCGCTGGTAATCGTAGGGCCACTCTGCCAGGAACCAACCTTGAATCGTCGCGCATTGGCAAATTCCAGGCCAATGTGGTGACCCAGGCGGAGTTGTTGTCGGATCGTGTCTACAATATCTGCCTGTAAAGGGTGAGGTGCTTTGCCATTTTGAGACATAGACCCAGAGCCATTACTCGAGGTCGGATTCTGCAAAGAGGTGACGCAGGTAGTATCGTCAGCACAGCGATACCCTGCCCGTAAGGCTTGATTAATTTCGACCACGTGGTGAGAAAAGGTGCGATCGCCCTCTTTAGCATCCGGCAGCCGATCGGCGGCCTGCTGAGTCGTAATCACCGCTCCCGACGGCACATACTTACCGGGGGGAATCTCCACATCCTGAATCAGGGCGTGCATCATCACAATGCAACCGTGACCCACCTGGGCATTAAACACCGTCGAGCGAAAGCCAATAAAACACTCATTCCCAATGTAAGCCGGACCGTGGATCAACGCCATATGGGTAATGCAGGTATCATGACCGATCCACACCGAGTAGGCTTGCCCATCGTCCCCTAAGATTCGTCCCTGCTCTAATCCATGGATGACCACCCCATCCTGAATATTGGTATTCGCACCGATGTAAAAGGGAGCCCCTTCGTCCGCACGAATGGAGGTATTGGGGGCGACGATTACATTTTCGCCTAGTTGCACATCCCCAATCAGACTGCACTGGGGATGGACATAGGCAGATGTGGCAATGGTGGGCCGATCCAGATCGCGGTCCCAGGGGGTGGGTGGGGCGGGTTGATGACGCAGCGGCATGATACTGTCCTCGGTTCAAAGTTGAGTTGGATTGGGCGCATCCCCATAGACGGCGATGGGGTTAAAAGTTTTGGTGGTTTCCGTAAAGGTGAGGGCAAAGGGGCGATTCGCCGTCAGATCGCCCTCGCCAGAGGAAATCTGGCGGTAAAAGCAAGAGCGATAGCCTACGTGGCAACTGGCCCCGGATCCGGCGACCTTGACTTTCATCCACAGGCAATCCTGGTCGTCGTCAATCAACAATTGCTGCACGGTCTGCACCAGCCCACTGGTGGCTCCCTTGTGCCAGAGCTGCTGACGACTGCGGCTGTAGTAGTGAGCTTCGCCGGTTTCAAGGGTTTTTAGCAACGCCGCTTCATTCATATAGCCGTGCATCAGCACCTCGCCGGTTGCAGCATCCGTGGTGATAACGGGGATGAGCCCATGGGCATCAAACTTAGGAGCCAGGAGCATCCCTTCTTCGACTGCTTCAACCGAGGTACGGGCAGCAAATGGAGATGACATAGATTGAAAGAATGATAATGATAATTATTATTACATAATTTGGTAAACTACAGCTGTTACAACCAGTTGCCTCCCCAGGCCAACAGCCATTGGTGAAAGCTGAAGGAAATCGCTCATTTGTCAAGGGGGCGATCGCCACTATTGGGAGAGAGGTCGAGCGGAGGTCTCAAGCGTTCTTTACGCAAGGGTTTAACGACTCCAAGATCTTGGTTTTCCTCTTGCATAGCGCTACGCGCATACGTTAGGACATTTTGTGAAAGCAGCATTTACACACTCGATTACAGGAGCCTTCAAACGTGAGTAGAGCAAACATTGTTTGCTCTATCAGGGCAGTCATTCAACTTACTCTTTGAGTTCTCTTCCCCGATTTAAGTGCGTAGCATCTTTCTCCCTGAGGACTGTAACCATAGGGGTAATCCTCTCGATTATTAAACTCCGACTCATCAACATAGACTCGCCTCTGGGGTTTAATCTAGTTTCATATTCTTTTAAATTTTTCTCGCTTTTATTCATCACTTTCCTGATAGCTTTCCGTTTTTTTTACGAGTAATCATTCCTAGCTTTTTCAAGACATGGCTGACATTTGGCTGCGTCAATTATTCTCCCCACTGTTCAGCTATTTTTGTTTGAATTTTATCTTTGTGTTGTGCGAGAAACTGACGAAACTTATCACGGTCTTTGAGCTTAGCCTGGATAATTCACCAAACGCTAAACCCCCAATCTCTCTCGAACCTCAAAAACAGACTGTTGTTCGGGTAACTTGCCAGCTTGCTTTTTGGGCAAGGCTTTGAGGGATTGTCGTCGAACCTCATGAATAATGCAGGTTAGGGACTTGTCCCCCCGCTCCTAGTAACGTCAGTTTTGGATAAGACTGTTTCAGGTGAGGGTGGGGAAGGGAGAATTCGGTAAAGGGAATGGGGAATGGAGTATATCTCTTGGGCAAAGAGATATACTCCATGTTGCCGCCTCGATGAAGAGCGACTGGCCGACCGCCCAAACGTCATCGAGAGTTGGTATCCTCGCGAGGCGGCTTAAGCAAAACTGACGTTAGTACACTAGGGGGAACACTCCCCGTTTCTTGGAGTCTTTTTAACCATGCCATCGTCACGAGCGCACCCTTGACAAACGAGGGATTTCCGCGCGCGTTTCACCAATGCCCCATACCCAGACACTGTCCGATCCCGAAGTGACGTTAAATTCCGTGACTTTTCCCAATGACCCAATGACGGCGGAAGTAGCGAGCGAGTGCCGTTTCTTCGAGTACCAAGTAAATCGGTCGTCCGTGGGGGCAAGTGCGGGGGTTGCGGGTACGCTGCCATCGATCGAGCAGGGTTTGCATTTCGGGTAAGGTGAGGGGCGTACCGTTGCGAATGGCACTGCGGCACGCCGTTGCCACCTGAGCCGCTTGCAAGTCTCCCCCCTGGCTCAGTTCGACGATCGCCGCCGCGCAGTCCTCTCGTTCTTTGAGAAGTGCCGGAACCGTACGCACGGCCCACATTTGCTCCCCAAAGGATTCAATATCGAGACCCAGACGCTGAAGCTGTTCGATTTGCTGGGTTTCGAGCCATTCCAGCACGATCGGGGGTTCGATGGGTACCAGTTGCCAGCGATCGCATAATTCTTCGTACAACACCCGTTCGTGGGCGATATGTTGCTCCACCAGCCACATACCTGTGGGGTGTTCGGCCACAATATAGGTATTGCTGACTTGGGCAACGGCGCGCAGGCTGTGGGGTAGGCTTTCCTCAGCAGACCCATCTCCAACATTCGATGGTGGCGTTACCGAATATTTTCCCCGAGGTTCGGACGCTTTAATCAGTTGAGTGACGCGCTGCTTGCTGGCGGCTGGTGCGTGGATCGGACTCAGTTGCAAAGCGCGATCGATCGCATCTTTCAATCGCGCCTGCCACGCTTCAACCCGGTGCAGGTAAATTTCGGTTTTGGCAGGATGGCGGTTCCAATCGATCGCCTCGGGAACCAATTCTAGGTGGGCGAAGCACAGAGGATAGCGATCGCGAGGTAGGGTTTTGGCAAACGCCGAGACGATCGTTCCTTCCAAATCCGGCATACGGACGATCCGACCGTTAGCGGCAACTTTCACCCAATCCAATCGCCGACGGTGGCAGCGATCGGGTAATCCCAGAACGAGTTCGATCGATTGGGCGATCGGGTTAGACGAGGGGAGATCTTCCGTTATCTCCACCCGCAAATGTTGCAAATCTTCCGGTCGAACGTTGCGGGCGATTTGGGGCAGAATTTGGCGAGGGGTGTCTCCGGGAGAAATGGCAAACCAATGTCGGTCATCCCGTCGCACCTGCCAGGTAATCTGGGGATGGCACAGTGCCATTTGTCCCACAAACTGCTGAACCGATCGCAATTGTTGGGACGCCGAGGGGAGGGCATCGCGTCGAGCAGACCAGTCTTGGAACAAATTCGCGACGGAGACGATAGTGCCAGGGGCGATCGCCACCGGTTCTATCTTTTGGGGTTTTCCTCGGCGATCGTAAGTGACTCGCCATCCGTTTCCGGCGCGAGTGCGGCTGCAAATCTCCAAATCCGCCAGTTGCGCGAGGCTGTGGAGGGCTTCTCCTCGAAATCCCAAACTGGTAATTCGATTGAGATCGGCACTGTGATGAATTTTGCTGGTACTGTGGGCAGATGCGGCTAACTTCAGGTTTTCCCAGCTCGTTCCCATACCGTTATCGGCCACTTGCACCCGCCACAGAGACGGCCAAACGGAAATCGAAATTCGGGTGGCCCCAGCGTCGATGGCGTTATCCACCAACTCCCGCACCACCGCCGCGATCGAATCGATGGTTTCGCCAGCCGCAATTAAATGTACGACTTCTGTCGGTAGGGGTTGAATGAGCACGATCGCGAGGGAGATTGAACGCTCTAAAGATTGGAGGAATCACGCTATCCAATTTTTCGCCTTCAATTGGTCGTTGTCAATTGTCGATTCTGCTCAATATCTCGTTACATTCGGGGTTTGAGGCGATAATCTCTTGCAATTTGCCATTCTCTGCTCTAGTCTCGTGTAAGTTTGAGCAATAGTATAGACTTAACGATCGAGCTGTTTATATTTTTCCCTCGCTCGGAAAATCGCCAATAGCACTATCCAGGTTGTTATTCACATAGTACCGATATGAATTCTGAAAGCAAAGCCCCTGACGTCTCAAAAACTACGTCCCCTGACACGATGAATATCAAAACTGATGAGGGAGGTTCGATTACTGCAGCTTCTGCATCGACCAACGCGAATGTTGAGGAGGTGAAAACCCAGGTTCTCGCCATTCTCTCCCATCTCTTCTCCTATATTGGTAAATTCTTCGACGAATATCAAAAACCAATTACGAACGTTGCCCTGATTGTGGCTTCTCTAATTACGCTCTATCTAGTCGCGGCTGTGGTGGATGCCATTAATGACATTCCCCTACTCGCCCCATTCTTCGAGTTGATTGGAATCGCCTACACCATCTGGTTTGTCCGACAGTATTGGTCGGCTTCTGCCCGCGAAGAACTCTGGAAAGACGTTCAAGCTTTTCTCGATCGAGTGGCGGGGAGCAACAAGTCCTAATTGTTGAATTTCCTCTGTGACTGCGAGGGTTGTAACTTTCTGAGTTCCCCTTGCAGTTTTATCCGCAGACAAACCGATACAAAATTTAATTTATTCAAGACAAACATAGATTTGAGAAATCAAGTCTATGTTTATTTTTTATGTCAGTCAGTGAGATCTGAGTTTCTGGTTCAGGTGGGGAACGGAGAAGGGAGAAGGGAGAAGGGAGAATTCGGAATAGGGCACGGGGATACAAAGAGGACAAGGGAGAGCGTTGCCACGGATCTATCGTCGAATGGCACTGAATTTAGACTGAGTTTCGACTTGACGAGTACGGAGCATCAAGGGTTGCAGACACCGAGTTTGGCTTAATTCAGTGCCATTCACCTATCGTCAATTGTCAATTGTCCATTTACTCTCCCCCTGCCTCCTCTGCCTCCTCTGCCCCACATCCCTTCAACTCCGCATACTCGAACTCAACTCCATTAACGTCACTTCCCATACCAGCCTGGGGGAGACGAAAGCGCGCAGGTACTGGCGGGCAGTTTCGAGTTGTTGGGCGGGGCAAACGGGTAGGGTTCGATGGAGAAATTGCTCCCAGTACTGGTGTTGGAGATAATCGAGCAACCACAACTGTTCGGGTGTATCTAGAGTTTTATCGATGTCTCGGGCTAATTCTAGGGCTTCTCGGAGCGATCGGGGTAATTGATGCAAACGTTCGAGCAGTTCTGGGGGAATGCGATCGAGTTGTTCCCAAGCGGCGATCGCGGCCCCCGGACTCCCTTGGGCGGCGGCGAGAATCGGATCTCGGCCTAAAATCTCCCCATATCCCGCCTGCTGTAACACCCGCGCCATCATTTCCCCAGACAAGCGGTAAAAGGGGATGCGCTGGCAGCGAGAGACGAGGGTGGGTAAGAGGGATTCCGCTGAGGGGGCCATTAAAATTAAGGTGGCGCGACCGGGTTCTTCGAGGGTTTTGAGCAATCCGTTTGCGGCCCCTTCTCCCATGGTTTGCGCCCCTTCCAACACCACCACGCTGCGGGAGGCTTCCAGAGGCGGACGACTGAGGAATTTGCCGATGTCGCGTACCTGTTCTAAGCGGATTTGCGGGGAACCTTTGCGCTTGAGACCTTTTTCTTGGGCTTCGCGGGGGGTGAATCGCTGACCGTTGTGCAGGTAAGTGGGTTCTACCCAGAGGAAATCCGGATGATTTTCCAGTTGTTTTTCTGGGTGGTGGGAAGTGAGTAGCGATCGAGCAAAATACCGGGCGGCGATCGATCTGCCCACTCCTTCGGGTCCGGCAAATAGATAGGCCGGGGCGATCCGCTGTTTGATAACGGCAGCGTTGAGGAGATCCATGGCAACGGTTTGCCCGATGGGTTGGGGAAAATTCGACACGATCGTTAATTTTCAATGATGCCTGATGTGTAATACACGCTCAAACCCTAACTTTCTCGTTACTTCTTGCCACCTGTTCCCCATTCCCCATTGGTGAGGCGGTTTTGCTTATGTGCTATTGGTCAAGGGGTGTAGGGTGTAGGGTGTGGGGCATTGGCAAGTGGAGATCGGTGGGCGGGTGAGATCGGTGAATATGGGTCTATTGTCACCATTTTCGGGTTGACGATGCTAAATATGGGGCCAGACAAATCACCAGTGATTTTAACCTTTCACCAATGCCTATTCCCCATTCCCCATTCCCCATTCCCCATTCACCCTTCACCACTCTGACGAGGTTCTTGCGCAAAAAGCGCTTTAATAACGATCGACAAACGGGGAAATCGCCGCCACAAACTCCGCCGCCGATTCGTAGGGCATCACGTTGCGTCCGGGTACGATCGCCCCTTCTACGTTCTTCATATGCGATCGATAGTCCTCCAGCCGTTTCTCGGCGGCATCGGTTTTCCCCGTCTGACTGATACCCGAAGCTTTTTCCCCAAATACTGCCAAAATCGGTTGTGGCAATTGGGTCAGGGTACTGTAATAGTTTTGCCGCCAAAACCCGGCCAGGAACGAAAAGACGGCGTAGCGACTCGCCACATCGATCGCCCCACCGCGCAACATCTCCAACCACTCGGCATCCACATCCGCTTCTTGGGCAAACAGTTGCCGAATGGAAAACGATCGCAAAAATTCCTCCCGTCTGGCGTAGCGATAGAAGCCATTCCCCAATCCCACGGGAGAATCGAATAGCAAGTTCCACAGCAGTTTTTGTTGCAGGGGTTTTCCAGCTTCCGTCATCAACGCCCAGGATGGCGGCCCGGAGAGTGCCATGGCGCGAACCCCCTTGGGTTCTAGTTTCGCCAGGGTTAGCCCGACGGTGAATAGCGCCCCCTGAACGACAACGATAACCGGCCCTTTCACCACCGTGTCGATGAAGTATTGCAACTGCTCGGCCCAATCGGTGGGAGAATAGGCGATGCGGGGCATGGCGCTTTCTCCGCAACCGAGTAAATCGGGGTTGTAGATTGGGTTGGCGTTCCCGGCGGCGTACCACTGCTGGCAAAATCTACCCCAAAATTTGCGCGATAATCCCACGCCGATGGGGTGAATTAACAGTAGGGGGGTTTTTCCATCGGAATTTTCCGGTTGATACGCATTGTAGGCGCATCGATACCCCTTCCAGGTATAAAATTGCGTCTGGGAGTTCGCTTTTACAATATCTGTTGCCATATCGATCGCCCTGTCGTTTTGATTTGAGTATAGATCCCAAATCGGTTCTACACTCCCTTGACCTTGGTTCTCCTCACCTCAAACGGCTTACGTATCAGCGTCGCACAATTGAGGATAGATAAATGAATATCCCGCATCTTTCAATTTTTGATTGGACACTTTCACATTTGGCCGTTCTACCGATTGGGAGGCATCCCAACTGACTTTGGGCAGATCGTGTTTTTCCATGATGCGATCGAGTAATTCTTGGCGGGTTAAATGCAAGCCGTCGACCACGTTGTAGAGTCCCTGCAATTGCTGCTTTCTAGCAAAGTCGATCGCCCCGACGATGTCATCGAGATGAATCCAGTTGGTAATCCCTTTCCCGCTTCCCGGACGAGTGGTGCCAGCAGACCGTCGAAAGATTTTAACGAGTTCTCGATTGGGACCGTAAATTCCTCCCAAACGCAAGACGCAAACCTTGGAGTTTTCATTGGTTGCACCAAGAAAAATTTCCTCGGTTTGGGTCAGAATTTTCGATCGATCGTTTCCTGGGAAAATCGGATTTTCTTCGGTGACCCATTCTCCACTTCGATCGCCGTAAATGCCATAACTTCCCGTATAAATGACTTGTTGGAGATGGGGGAATGTGGGTAAGAGCGAGGCGAGATTTTGGGCGGTCTGGAAATAGCTGGCTTCGAAAGAACTCCCTCGGGAACTCATGCAGAATAAAGCCAGATCTTGACCCGCTAATACCGCACTCAACTCTTCGATCTCGTTCCCTTTTGCGACGACGACGCGATCGGCAATTTGAGAAAGTTCCGAAACGCGATCGGGAGTCGTCGTGGTTGCGGTCACCTTGACCCCATCTGCACTCCACAAACGCGCGGTCGCACTTCCAACATAACCACAACCAATAATTGCCGCCTTCACGATTCTTCTTTACCTTTTACAACTTCCGAGCGAAATAAATCTAATGGAAAGTGACCGTACAGTTCGTTAATCCCATCGGACTGAGGAGACTGAAACGACACTAGCACTCCGCGCTCGCGACCGATATAAGGACTAATATACCGTAACTTCGTCTGAGGATTAAATTTGATATAGACTGCACCTTGAATGGGATCGAAATCAATCGGAGATTCGTAACCTAATGCCAAACAATAAGTTTGTAGGGCAAAGATGCCTTCTTCGTAATCTTCCGCACAAATCCCAATGATTTGATATTCAGAGTATTTTTTAATCCAGAAGATTGCATCTCGAATTCGATCGAAGATTATCGGCTCTTTATCGTTTGTTTTGTGGTCCTGAGAATAGGCGCGAAGAAATTTTTGTGCTTCGGCAACGTTAGAGAATAAAGATTCAGACATTTCAGCACGAGCACCCACTTATTAATATTATGTTACAATATATTAAGATACTGATAACCCAATCATTTTAACACGTCTGTACGGGAGTTTCATACGAATGCCTGCCAAAGTTCAAAAAACAGAAGCCCAATGGAAAGAACAGCTAACCCCGGAACAATTTCGCGTCACTCGTAAGAAAGGAACGGAACGAGCATTTACGGGTGAATATCATGATAATAAAGAAGCCGGAACCTATCAATGCGTTTGTTGTGGAACCGAGCTTTTTTCTTCAGAAACCAAATTTGATTCCGGGACGGGGTGGCCGAGTTTCTGGGCACCCATCAAGGAAAACAATGTCAAAGAAGAATCGGACTTCAGCTTTTTCATGAAGCGGACTGAAGTGTTGTGCGCTGCTTGCGACGCACACTTAGGTCACGTCTTCAACGACGGTCCTCGCCCCACGGGTCAGCGCTACTGCATGAACTCCGCCGCCCTCAAGTTCGTGAAAGCCGGGGAAACGGAATAGGACGCGGGGAGGGAGGAGATTTTGGGGGCGAAGGGGGCAGGGGAAGCTAAATTCTCTTTTGTTACCCCATCTCCCCGTCTGGAGCGTCTTTCCCATTCCCCATTCCCCATGACAGAAAATGTGTAATGTAAAGAGCGCGAACTGCTATAGAATAATCGAATTCACCACTCGGGTAGATGCGATCGAACCCTATGACACACGCCAAATCGCTGCCGCAAAAACTGATGCTTCTCGGGTCTGGGGAGTTGGGCAAAGAATTTGTCATCGCCGCTCAGCGTCTGGGTAACTTCGTCATTGCAGTCGATCGCTATGCCAACGCTCCAGCCATGCAAGTGGCCGATCGCGCGGAAGTCATTTCTATGTTAGACCCAGATGACTTAGAGCGGATCGTCACCGAGTACCAACCCGACTTCATCGTCCCGGAAATCGAAGCCATTCGCACCGAAAAACTCGCCGAATTCGAGCAGCGAGGTATCACCGTCATCCCCACGGCAGCGGCCACCAACTACACCATGAATCGGGATAAGATTCGGGAGTTAGCTCACCAAGAGTTAGGCATTCGGACGGCGAAGTACGACTATGCCACCTGTTTGGAAGAATTAGTTGCGGTTTCGACCGATATTGGTTTCCCCAACGTCGTCAAGCCGGTGATGTCCTCCTCCGGTAAGGGGCAATCGATTGTCCAATCCCCTTCGGAGGTCGAAGCGGCTTGGAACGATGCCATTGCTGGGGCGCGAGGGGAAAGCCACAAAGTCATCGTTGAAGAGTTTATCGACTTCGAGTTAGAAATTACCCTGTTAACGGTGAAGCAGTGGAACGCCCCGACGATTTTCTGCGAACCCATCGGTCACCGTCAGGAACGAGGAGACTATCAAGAATCTTGGCAACCGGCCTACCTGAACGAAGCGAAACTGAATCAGGCGCAGGAGATTGCCCGCAAAGTGACCGATGCCCTCGGGGGAGCAGGTATTTTTGGGGTGGAGTTTTTCATCACCGCCGAGGAAGCGATTTTTTCCGAACTGTCTCCGCGTCCTCACGATACGGGGATGGTGACGTTAATTTCTCAAAATCTCAATGAATTCGAATTGCACCTGCGAGCGATTTTGGGATTGCCCATTCCCCATCTTGAAGTGCGATCTCCCGGTGCGAGTGCGGTGATTTTAGCGGACGAACACTCTGATTCTATCTGCTATCGGGGGCTAGATTCAGCGTTATCCGTTCGAGATGTAGATATTCGATTATTTGGTAAACCCAACTCTCGTCCCTACCGGCGCATGGGCGTGGCGCTAGCGATTGGCAGTACCATCCAAGAAGCACGAGACAAAGCGGTAAATGCAGCCCGTCAGGTGGAAATTATTGAAGGCTAAATGCTCTAACTCCGTCAGGAGCGAAGGAGGCTCGCGGTTGTAATATCGGCATCGGTTGGAGGCTTGACAGTAAAGATCGCCATCCGTTGAGGTTGGTGCGATTCTCGATTGTCAATTCTTCACCCAACAACTCTATTACTTCGGTAACACTTCCGTTTCAGCGCGCGCGAGGCCAAACCGCTTTCGTGTTTCCGTATTGTCGGCAACGAGTCCTTCAAACAAAGCTTCATAGCGATTGAGAGCTTGTCCGAAGGTAAAATTCTCCACGGCATACTGCCGTCCCTGGCGACCGAGAGCCGCTAATTGCGAGGGATTATTGTAGAGTTGTTCGATTTGCTTGGCAAACCCAATGGGATCTTCGGGGGGAATCACGACTCCGCCACCACTTTGCTCGATCGCTTGAGCAGCCGTTCCCGCCAGAGGCACCGAAGCCAGAATTGGGCAACCACTTGCCAGGAGAACCGGAATTTTCGAAGGCATATTAATGCAAATGACGTTCCGTTTTTGCACCACTAACCCGATATCGGCCGCCGCGAGCATGGTCGGTAGTTCTTCTCGGGGTTGGAAGGGTAATAATAGAACCTGCTCTTCTACTGTCCAAAGCTTGCGCACTCGCTTCAAGCTTTCTAAGGCTCTTCCTTCTCCAACAATGGCGATCGCCACATCGGGCAAATGCCGCAGGTATCGCGCCGATTGCACCACCATCTCCACCCCTTGAGTCAGGGCGATATTTCCCGCGTACAAAACCACGAACTTACCCTCAAGCTGGTTGGCTTTGCGAAAGGCATTATCATGTTTCGGGAGGGGTCGGATAAAACTCGTATCCACCCAGTTGGGAATCTGGGTAATTTTTTCGGTCGGAACGCCTTTGTTGCGGATATTTTCCGCAAAGCCATCGGCAATCACGCTAATTTTGGTGGCATGGCGATAGGCAAATCGTTCGAGACCTTCAAAGACTCGGATCAGGGCTTTATTGCGCAGCAACCCCGTATTCACGGCGGCATCGGGCAAGATATCTTGTAGGTTCAACACCAACGGACACCCATGGAACCAGGCGAGTAACGCGGCCGGAACGCAGGCGGGTAGGGGGGGAACGGTTAGGAGAATCACGTCGGGTCGCCAACCGTTTAAAGCCTGGAGGAAACTACTGAGGACGAAGCTACCTTCGAGTAGAATCCGATCCATAAAACCGGGTTTGGGACGAATCCAAATATACGAACGCTGGACGACGACCCCATTTCGTTCTTCCGTGCAGTATAATTTGTTCCTATACCCGTCGTAAACTCGACGTTGGGGATAGTTTGGCATCCCTGTCACCACACGCACCTCGTGACCCTTCGTTACCAATCCTTCTGCGAGTTCGGTCATCAGGGGAGCGATGCCGATTGGCTCCGGATAATAGTTGTAAGAGTAGATTAAAATTCGCATCTCGAGTAAGGTTACCGAATGTCATGCTTGAGATTCCAGTCTAGCGACTCTGCTATAGGAGTTGCAGTGGTTGCGATCGCACACTTTTATCGAAAAATCGTTACAATAGGCGTTGGATACGCCTCAAAAACGGAAAGTAGACGCGAATTTAACTTCGGCTTTACGCCAAAATTCCCGAGCGATTGTTTACAATCCTACACCGATCGACACAGGAGGTCGAGACTTTTGGATCGGCGAGGGCAATTCTCACCCGTAGGTACCGCCAGACACTGCGTTCGATCTTGACGCGACCCCAATTGCCGAAGGCGATCTTGAAGGAAAACCAAAGAGTATTGCGATCGCCGCGCACTAGCAGAGAAGATGAAACATATTCTCACATCAAAACTTCAGGAGAGTAGCGATGAGCTTTGCATATGTGCGACAAACCTTAACTGCCGTGCTACTCAGTGCGATGCTACTGGTCGCCGGATGTAGTACGACAACCGCACCTCCAGCTTCATCATCCGGCAGTGCCCCATCCACGAGTGTCCCATCAGCGACCGTTTCAACCGATGTGGTTCCTGGAGGCGAGTTTAACAAGTTTTTCCCTGCTGCATCTGATGGGTTAGAGCGGGTTTATACCCAGGAAAAAGAAGGCTTTGCCGAAGCCAAACTCAAGCGAGACGGTAACGAGATTGCCATGCTTGCGATTTCCGATACCGCCAGTACTCCGGCTGCCGCGCAAAAGTACCAGCAAAGCAGCAAGTCGATTGCGGGCTACCCCGCAGTGGAACTGGGCAGTACCCAGACGTCGATTTTAGTGGCCGATCGCTTTCAAGTCAAAGCCATTTCTCGCGACCCGAGTTTCAGCCAGACCGATCGCGAGGCATGGTTGCAAAAATTCGATCTCAACGGTTTAGCACGATTGCAATAATTCAGGGAAATCTACGATGAGTAAACCCATTAATCAATTGGTGGACGAACTGCCGACGAGCAACATCACCACTTTTGCCCTCAAATCTCTTGATTTTGTCGTTCCCGGTCAGTGGGAGAATTTGGTGGGCTGGGATAATACGATCCGCACCGTCACCCAAGAGACCGATGGTGCGACGATCCAAATGGTCGGCGATCGGGCGATCGCTCTCTACAGCGATAAGTCTCAAGGCTACCAACAGGCCATCTGGCTGTATCAAACCATCGATAGCGTGGGCAGTACTCTGGGGACGGCAGCCTTGGCGAATAAGGTGGGAGAAAAAGTTCCCTTGCTGGGGTTTTTGAACAAACTCACCCCCAAAGCCGATAAAGTTCAAACCCTCGATCTCGCTCTGAAATTGGTGGTGGAAATTGTCGCGTTTTGCAAAATTAACGGCATTCCCGGCGATAGTATTGGGGATTTTCTCAAAGCTCTTGGAGACTACGGCAGCGAATCGTTGATGCGGATGGCGGCACTGGTTTGCTTTGATGGATTGATTCCTCTGGGTCCGGATTTCATTCGATCGGTGACCCAGACTTTAGATAATTTAAGTCCGTCGGAATTGCAAAAAAATCAGGCGTTTAAAAAAGTCAACGATCTGATTCCCGGCGGCAGTACCGAGGGCAAACTCAACTTCATCGGCGAAAGTTTTGACTCGGTGAAAGGATGGATGGGTGACTTTGTCAGTTCTCGGGATTTAACACCCCAAAAAGTCAGCCAAAGCCTGCAAAATTTTATTGATGTTACCGACGATCGCTTAGATTATCTGGCGGCCTTTCTCGATATGAGTACCAACTACTACGAACATACGGGAGTGCAAACCCTAGCTCGTCGTTTAATCGATCGGGCAATTGCCGAGATTTAATCTTTCTCAGAATTATCAAATTGTAAGCATTCGTTAAATCAGAGTTCTCTAAATTAGAGGAATTCACGATTTCTGATACGTGACTCAGTTTAAAAGCCGTTTAGATTGGAAACAAGCTGACGGCTTTTAAACTGAGTCGTTAATGCTTATCTAGAATCAACCCAAAAAACGGTCGAAAAAATTAAAAAAATCGTAAAAATAGCAATTAAGATGTCAACAAATTCCCATTGAATTTAACTAAAAATTGGGGTAGTATTCATCAATCTGGGTGCTTTTTTTTACTGTTATGCCACCACCGAGTCCTCAAAGACTCCTCTTTGAAGTTCAGCAAGTTTCTTGCCCTTTAACTCCACCCCACCGAAAAGAATCATTCTTACCCGTCTGGTTGGTCATCTCCGCGGCGATCGTCGCCTTCTCGATCGCCGTCCGAACCGTTCGGCGGTTCGCTCGCCGCTACCCTCACAGATCGATTCGATCGGTTACGATCCGATAGATGCGCGAAATCGATGCAAGTATGGCACGGGGCGACCAAATTTACGTCATGCGAGAGTTCCTGAAGTTTCAGGGCGTTTACGAACATCACGGAATCGACTGCGGCGACGGGACGGTGATTCACTATCGCAAACCCAGCGAAACCATCGAACGCACCTCGATCGCTACTTTTACTCGTGGGGGGAAACTCTATCTCAAGCAATATCAAGTTGGCTACATTGCCGAGACGACGATTTCCCGTGCTGTGAGTCGGTTGGGAGAGCAACAATATAACTTACTGTTCAACAACTGCGAACACTTTGCCAGTTGGTGTAAAACGGGAGTCGCTATCAGCCAACAAATCCAAAACTTTATTCCCTTTATCGACCAAATCGACCCCAAAGGATTGTACGAACCCCTCAAAGAAGCGATTGAAGGCAGCGATCGCCCGGAAACTCCCAAAATGGTTCGCGAAGCCCTCGCCGACATCCAAAAGGCTTGGAACGGAATCCAGCCGGAATACAATAATGCTGTGGGTGAGATGGAAGCTTGGGAAAAAGTTGCCCGAGAAGCGCTCAAACAGAATCGAGAGGATTTGGCGCGGGCAGCACTCTACAAAAAACACTACCACAAACAACGGGCTGCCAAACTCCAAAATCAGTTAAATCGCTTGGCGAAGATGACGCAAACTTTGGTGAGTGAGTTGAAGATTCTCGAGTGAGTGGAGGAGGATATTTAAGTAATTAAGTGATAAGTAAGAAGTAAGAATTAAGAAGTAAAAATTAAGAAGTAATAGATTTTCCCAGAAATAAAAAATTAGTTCGATATCTATACTGAAGTAATAAATTTATTCTCCTTTTCCCCTTCCCCCTCCCCTTTTACTAATCTTTCCCAATACCCTACAATCCATTGCCAATGAGAATAAATGGAGCCCAATAATAGGGATGACTCAAATGTTGTTCCACCTCTGAGGGCAGACTCTGGGCAAATACAAGTTCGATCGCATCTCCACGTTCTTCGCCAACAGCGCGATAATCTCCGGAAATTAGTGCTAACTGCGCTTGTCGCAGTGCCTCAGCTTTGGTGGTATTTTCCTGCAACGCCCTGTAAAAGGCATTCATCAAGGCTTGGGTTCCCCCGTCGTCTACTGACCACAACGAGGCAATCGCCGCTGTTGCCCCTGCTTGTTGCATCAGATACCCGAAGCCGAGGATTTCCGTTCCATCCCCGAGTTGTCCTCCCAACCCGGTTTCGCAAGCACTGAGGACGAATAAATCGACATTGCGAAACGTCCAAGTGCGGATTTCGTTGAGGGTAACGCGATCGCCATTTCCAAACAGAATAAACGAATTTTCCGGTTGTCCGGTTAAAAAGGCAGCATGGGTGGCAAGATGAACAATGGTGTGACTATCCATTTGCGGCACCATGGCATCGGGACTGAAGTTGGTATCGAAGAGAGTTGTGGTTTCTGGGATATCTCGTTCGAGGTTTTCCACTTCCACCTGCGCGTAGGGTAAGCCGGAAAAATTTAAGCTGCGATCACCCAGTTGAATATTATAGTTTCCCTGGCTGAACGCTCCGGCAATGACGCGCAAATCCGATGGCGGTTGCAGGTTGAAATCCGTGAGAGAGGCGGCGGTAATGTGGTTAATGCCGAAGCGTTCGGTCAGCCATCCGTTACCATCGTGGAGTGCGGCGAGGGGAACGTAGCGCAGTTGTGCGTCGGGGGCGTAGATAAGGGTTTCGGCATTGGCGGCTTCCAGGTCGTTTTCAATGGGTTTAATCAGCCAGGTGTAGAGTTGGTTGGCTGGGGTTTTGGCATCGCTGCCAGGGGATTCTAAGGCTTGGCGAAAGGCGGTAATGGCGCGATTGAGTTCTGCTCGTTTGACGGGGACGGTGCGGCGAATGGGGGGAGAGTAGGGCGTTACCAGGACGAGTTCGAGGCGATTTTCTAAAATCAGGGGATAGAGTAAAACGGCATTTTGTTGGAGATTTTGCAGGTTATTTTGCAGGGCGTTGAGGCTTTCTAAATCGAGGTTTTGCCGCTGTGCCGTGCGACTTAAATTCTCGATGGCAGCGACAACTTCGGGATTGTCGATAAACTCGTTAAATACGCTTCTAACTTCTCGTTCGTTTCGGCTTAATTCTTCGAGGCGCTGTTGCTGTTCGGGGGTCATTTCTGCGGGGGGAACAGTTCGCAGTTGTTCTAATTCTCTTCCTTGGGTAATGGCTTGGTTATACAGTTCCAAGATTTCCCGTTCTGATGGCAAATACTCGACACCCTGCGCTGTCTGTTCGTTGCCGCGCACGTGTTTGAGGTAGGTATCGAGTTCTTGAACTTTGAGTAAATCGAGAACTTGCTGGGCTTCGAGGATGCGATCGTTTTGCAGGAGTAAGTCGGCTAAGGCGCGGTAGGAGTCGGCAACGGTATCGATATAAGCCTGTTCGAGTTCTGGGGGGAGTTCTTGGAAGTCTTGGCGTATGGCTTCCCAGACGTTGACGGCTTGTTTGTAAAATAATATCGAGAGTTCGGGTTGGTTTTGATCGCCCAATAACTGGGCGATTTTTTGCAATACTAACCCTTCTTCGTTGCGAGAACCGAGCTGGCGAGTAACGGTTAAGGCTTGTTCGTAATAGGCAATCGCTTGTTGGGTTTCTCCGCGAGTTTTGTAGAGTTGGGCGAGGCTTTTGAAAAGTTCGAGATTTCCATCAACAATACTTAAATCTCGGTTCACAGCGAGTGCTTCTTGATAAATCTCGATCGCTCGATCTAATTCTCCCAATTCCTCAATATGAGCTGAAATTTTACTCAATAGAGTACTAGACTGACGTTCTCTGGCAATGTCAAGTGCTTCTTGAATTAACTGGTTTGATTTATGATTTTGTCCTGAAGTGTGATAAACAAGACTAGTTATCAAAAGATTCTCGATTATATGTATTCGTCCATAATTTTCATTTTTTAAAATACCTTCTAGTTTCTGATATATCTCTAAAGCTTTCTCGAACTGATTTAAGTAACGATATACTTGACCCAGTTTTTCAAGAATTTCTATTTTTTCAGATTTGTGAGAGTTAATTGGAATATATCCAAATGTCAGATAACCTGGAGAATGGCTATATGTTGGCAAAAGAGTAAGAGCTTTTTGGTAAGCTTCAATTGCTAGCTCGGGTTTTTCTAAGTCTTCATAAAGTTTACCGAAGTAGATCCAAAACTTAGTCTGTAGATCGCGCTCGTTTCGATTTTTAGCCGATCTTAGTGTTTTCTGAAATACCTCGATTGCTTGCTGCTCCTGACCCGAGATTTGATAAGCTTGAGCCAGATGGTTAACAATCTCAATTT
Organism: Zarconia sp.; assembly: GCF_057467645.1. Taxonomy (NCBI): domain Bacteria; kingdom Bacillati; phylum Cyanobacteriota; class Cyanophyceae; order Oscillatoriales; genus Zarconia; species Zarconia sp. The sequence continues at coordinate 27,430 of NZ_JBRJXU010000135.1, read as the reverse complement.
CGTTTTTCCAATCCGATCTAGCTTGAGCTTTTTCTAAAAGAATTTTATAAATTTCAATAGCTTGCGAATATTGACCAAAATCGTGATATGCTAGCCCCAATTTCCTTGAAATTCTACATTCCCAATCTTCATCACCCCTAGTTCGGGAGAGTGCTAACTCTTTTTGATAAAGCTCTATCTTTCCTCGATCGTATTCGAGAAAATCATAGAGTTCTGATAGTGCTGTTAAAACCCTATCCTTATCCTCCAAATTTCCTTGTTCTTCAGCCTCATCTAAATATTGTTCGTAAAGCACGATCGACTGTTTATATTGTCCTAGCTCCTGGTATATTTTACCTAAATCGAGAATAATAAATTCTAGTTCGGAAAAATAGCTTTTTGCACTTGTTTCGCGGACTAAGGCGAGCTGTCGTTGCAATAGTTCGATTATCTTCTGAGATTGACCTTGAGATCGGTAAGCATTGACCAATCTCAAGATAAGCATATATTCTCCATGACGATCGCCCAGAATTTGAGCGGCATTTAATCCTTGTTCGTAAAATTCAATGGCTTTATGAAACTGACCCAAAGCTTGGTATCGAAATCCTAACAAATCTAAAGCGCGCTCTTCTCGCCAATGTTCTCCATTTTCTTTTGATAGGGCTAATACTTGCTGAAGAATATCAATCGATTTTTGATACTTATTTAAGCGCGAATAAACTTGGCTCAATTTTAACAGAGTATCAAGTTCTTGTGCGGGCAGATTTAGATTACGACCGCGGTAAATATCTAAAGCTTTCTGGTAAGCTTCAAGGGCTTTCTGATTTAAAGTATCCGCTCCCTCAGTCTGAAAATTAGACATTACAAAATAAGAGTCTCCCATATCGATCCAAGCAGCAGCTTCTCCAGATAAATTTCCCAATTTTTTATAAATTATTAAAACTTCCTGACTTATCTCCAACGCACGTTGGTGTTGTCCGAAGCGCGAACGAGTAATATCTGAGTAAATATCGAGAATCCGACTTAATACCTGAGCTTGCTCGCGACGATTCTCTAATTCTTGATAGATTGCTAAAGCTTGGTGGTATGCCTCAATTGCGGGCTGTTTTTGCTCGATTGCGTAGCGATGGATATCTCCTAAATTCATCAGGGCGATCGCTTCTTTTTCTCGATTCCCCATTTCCCGCGCTAGTTTCAAGATCTGGTGTCCCACATCTAGCGCTTTTCGATCGGTTTCGATCCACTCCTGAAGTTGCCATGTGTCTTGATAAGCACTACTAAGATTTTTGAGTGCCGATATTTGTTTTTGAAGTTGCTGAAACTGTTGAACTGGGGAATCATTCCCTAGAGTCTTAGCTGCGGCGAGTTCTTGCTGATAAAACTCGATAGCTTGAGAATAAGATTCAAATCTTGGATTTAGACCTTCTATATCGATTGTTATCCATTTAAAACCGCGCATTGATGCACCAGTATTTCCCGCTTCTTCTTGCTTTGTCAGCGCCTGTTGAAATGCCTCCACCGCCTCCGAATATCGACCCAATCCCCGATACGTCATCCCCAGATGGTGCAAACATTCAAGTTCGCCCTTGTTATCTTGCGGATCGAAACTGCGACTGTTAATTTCTTGGAAAATCGAAAGCGCTTGCTGGTGCAATTCCAGGGCAGAGGAATATTGACCCAAATACCGATCGACCGTACCTAAATCGTTGAGCGTATAAGCTTCGCTGAGTCGATCTCCCGCTTCCCGATAAATCTTTAATACCCGTTGAAACTTCTCCCGCGCGGCGGCATATTCACCCCGATAGAGTTGCGCTTTACCTTCCTCAGATAGCTGATTTGCATCTTCGATCGAGTTCGGTCTCGTATCCTCCGCCATCGCCCGAGAAATCCCCAAAGGAGCTATCTTTTCGGAAGTCGGAACCGCAATACAAACCAGTAGCGTGGTGGTTGCCCAACCCAAAGCCTTCAATGGAAAATGCACGGGATTGCCTCCAGATGCGATCAAGTGTTTCTAGGCTATACGTACCTCTCGGTTCAGACAACTTATGCAGTTCGATCGATTTTCAAAGAACGCGATCCGGGCAGGTGGGCAATTCGCAAATCGAGGTCAACATTGCCCACCCAACAACACTCAAATTATTTCTTAAAACCCTTCCCAGGTAATACTTACAGCCTTTTTTAGCCGGTTCCTCTTCAAAACTCGTGTCGCGAAGGTCATTTTCCCCAGTTTTTGACCCCATTTTTGCCGAAAATTGAGAAATTTTTCCACGAGGCTTCAAGGGTTTGGGGGGTATGGTATACTTGGCTTTAATGACTCCAAGGCGGGATTATGTCTACTTATCGTACTTATATCAATTTAGATGAGTTTGTCTTCCCAAGCACTCTTAACCCTACAGACTGAAAAAATAATCAAAAGAAACCTCTTCTGAGGCAGATAAAAACCCACCTCAGAAAGTCACTTCATCGAATCAAAAATTCTCGATCGACCTAAATAACAATCACGTGCAACTTGATACCAACTCACGAGGTTAGCGAGCAGAAAAATTCTCCCGTCCCCCGCGATAGAAGGTTTGGGAAAATTTAGTTGCACGTGGTGTTAAATCGGGGAGTATCAATCCGCAACATCAACCCAGATATTGCCCGATTCGATGCGAGTGGGAAACACTTCGAGTTTCTTTTCCGTCGAGATTTTCCCTAAAAGATTGCCCACCACCGGGGGAAACGGCGTCCAGTTTTTCACTTCACCGGTGCACAGGTCGAAGGCACTGCGATGGAACGGACAGACGATCGCCCCATCGGTAATTTTTCCTTTTTTGAGAGGTAATTTTAAATGCGGGCAGGCATTATTCACCGCACAAATTTTGCCATCGAGATCGACGAGTAGAATTTTTCGATCGCCGATTTTAACCACTTGTCTGCCACCCGCTTCTAGATTTTCGCGGGGAAGAGCTTGAACCCAAGTCATTGTGTTCTCCTTATACTATTTTCGAGCGTATCTTTGGCGCGCGATCGCACCGAGATTACCAGTGTTCTCCAAAATTCCAGAGGCTTACAATCGAAGCATCCGGATTGGGTATCACCATTATCGGCGCGCGCGTCACCATCGAAGGCATTCGCGCAAACCATTGCAACAATTTGGAGAATTAGGAACGGGGACAAGGGAGACAAGGGGACAAGGGAGGACAAGGGGACAAGGGGACAAGGGGACAAGGGAGGACAAGGGGACAAGGGGACAAGGGGAAGAATGTATCCGCGAACAACTCAAAATTTTTGGGTTTCCAAACCCCATTCCCCATTCCCCATTCCCCATTCCCTTTTCCGAACTCCGAATTCCGAATTCCCTACACCCTCACACCATTTCTTCAAGTTCGACAGCGGCTTCGTTGAGCTTTTGAGTGCCCAGCTTCACTTGAGTGATGCCGTCGGCGGTTTCTTGGGCGGCGGTATTGAGAGCGTTCATGGCTTCGACCACCTGCTGTACGGCACTCACTTGCTGCTTGATATTGAGGGAAATTTGTTGGTTGTTGAGCACCACATCGCCGATCGCCTGTTGGATATCGAGAAAGACCTCAGAAGTCTCGCGAGAAATTTGCACGCCGACCTCCACGCTTTGGCTGCCTTCATTGGTCGCTCGCACCGTTGAATCGATCGCTCTTTGGATATCGGCAACCAGCAGATGAATTTTTTCCGTGGATTTTTTGCTCTCATCGGCGAGTTGGCGAATTTCTGTCGCGACAATGGAAAAACCCTTACCGTTTTCTCCCGCCCGCACCGCTTCGACAGCAGCATTGAGAGCCAGCATATGAGTGCGATCGCTCAAATGGCTGACTAAGGTGGAAATATTGCCAATTTGAGAGGTGCGATCGCTCAAATGAAAAATTTGGTGGGAAATCGCCCCGGATTTATCTTTGAGAACCGTCATTTCCTCCAGGATGCGCGTCACGGTTTGGGTGCCGATGTCCGTCCGATTCAACACTTCCCTAGCGCGCACGGCAGCCGCTTCGATTTGCTCCATTACCTGGCGGGCGGAGGTTTCCAACTCATCCATCGTCGTCGTCGTTTGGTGGACGGAGATGGCTTGCTGGGTAGCTGCTCGCTCTTGCTGTTCCATCGCCGTGGCAATTTTAGCCGCCGAACGCCCCACAATAGCCGCGGATTTGTTCATTTTCCGAGCGATGCCATTGGCAATCCAAGTCCCCACAAAAACCGATGCGAGTACCGATAGCACCGTTGCCCCAACGGCAACGAGGAGTAATTCTTGGAGAGCTTCTTGCTGGCGTTCTTCGCGCTCTCGAACTAAACCTTTAGAGCGTTCGACAAAGGCTTCGAGCAGGGTTTCAATTTGTTGCGATCGAATTTGAGTATCTTGCTCGTTCCATCCTTCAATGGCGTCTGAAATTTTATCTTGCCCCACTAAAGCAATTAACTCCCGAGCGATCTCGTTGAGAGCCTCCACCTGTTGGACGATCTGAGCGAGGGTAATTTTGAGGGTTTCGTCTTCGAGACTCGATTCCAAGCTGCGCGCGACTTCGCTAAATTCCTCAAATTCTCGATCGTAGATTTCGACGGATGTTGGCTCTTGTTCTAATAAATAGTTTTGCGTTTCCTTCACCAATCCCTCTGTATTGAAGGCGAGTCGGGTAATTTGCTCAAACACCGTAATGTCTGATTGCAAGCGAGCGGTAATTTTTTTGACTTTTCTGACATCTTGCCAGACGAAACCCGACGAGAGTAGAGATAATCCAATTGGCACCAAGTATCCAGCCAAAATTAAATATCTCAACTTTCGATGTTTTTTAGCTGATAAGCGCATAACCTTCTTGAAGACGGATTCTTCCTTTCTTATTGTCTCCCTAGTCATGTGGCGGTGGCGATAATCTATCTTGGCAGTGCCATAAAATCCCAGCTTGATGGCAAAATGTAGTGACACCCCCCAACCAAAAGATGAACCCCCGTTGTTCCCGAGGGTGGGGTGAGTTCCGTTTACCACCAGATTGGCGCGATCGTCACTCGAATACCATCATGAGACACTGGGAATTTCTGATACAGCAAGAAGGCGATTTGGCTTGGCTGCCTCTAGAATCGCGCACGACGGAAATTTTAGAAGGTCGCTATCGAGTGGTCGCCCGCAGCGATCGTCCGAACACCCCAGTTGAGATCGCGATCGCCCACCGTACTTTCGAGCCGGAGGCTTCCCCTCCTCGAACCCAAAAACGCTCGAAGCAGACCGATGCCGACGGCGTTGCCGTCATTTTACCCTACACGGAGTTCGGACCGGGGGTTTGGACGTTAGGTTGCTCGGGACTGGGATCGGGCGATGACTCCGATTGGCAGTATGCGGTACAACTGCGGGTTCTTCCCCAAGGGGCAAAGGCTTCCTCAGAACCGGGTCCCACCCCACCCGCACCGGAACTGCCCCTGTCCTATCAATTGAAACTGGCTCGGGATGATTACAGCCTCAATCCTTCGGAAACAGAACTCACCCTCACCGGAGAAATTAGAGCAACGATCGCCGAACCCCTGGAAAAGTTGCACCTGAGAATTCGCCTGCGCGATCCCGAAACGGGTCAGTCGATCGCGATCGTCCAGCGGATTTTGCCCGTTGCGCCCTCCCCCCTCGCCTTTAGCTACACCCTCTCGCTGCCCCCCAAACGACGCACTCGTCTGATTTTGGGGGAAATCGTCCTGTGCGATATGAAACCCACGGTGCTTGCGAGTCGATCGTTTAGCGTGATGGCGACGGTGGAAGAATTGCTCGATGCGGTCGATGAAAACGCACAGCGCGCGGTCGTCGAGGCACCGGAAGTTAACCCCATCGAAGCGAGTTCGGCGTTCGCACTGCCCAGTCGGGGGGTGAATCCCGAAATTGCCCCTTGGCGGGCTAAATCGACGAAGGCAGCGGATTTGAAGGGTTTACCGCCGTTACTTCAGACCCCAGACTCCGGTCGGGGAGCCTCGAAGGGGATCGAGCTGCCCTTTGCGAGCGATCGCCCTACGATCGATGTCACCCCCCAAAATGGAGGAGCGATCGCTCCCCAAAAACCTCTGCCGGCTGCCGATCGCTCGACGGACCAGCAAACCGTCGAGACCCAGACGGAGCAAAATCCCTCCCCTGGGGGGAATTTTTCCGGTTCGGGTCTGTATCCCAACGATCGCCTCACGGCTCGTTTGAGCGATATGGCAAAAGATGGCGACCTCTCAGAATGGTTTTCTGGAGAGACGATTGTTGGTGCAGACAATCCCTTTGCCCTCGAATCGGAAAAGGAGTCTCCCAGCAGTACTGTCAGTTGGGACACCGATGAGATCGTGCTCGATGACGATCTGCCTCCAACCCCCACATCAGCGGCCCTGGTGAAGCCGGAGGTTCCCGCTCACTTCCAACTGCCGGCCGACGAACTGGTTCCCGCGCCGGAACTGCTGGTTCCCAAGGGCAAACTAACCTCCGGGCGTTCGATCGCCATTCGGGTGAAGTTACCAGACCTGCAACCGCGAATTTACGTGAAGCTGTGGATTCACGATCGCCAAAATCAAACCCTCTTGGAAGGACCGCTATGGCTGACGGATTTCTTACCGGCGGAACCCGGAAAGGTGGAAATTATTACGCAATTAACGATTCCCCACGGCGGATTGGAAATTCAAGTTGAAGCGATTGCCGTGGAAATGCAGACTCAACGGGAAAGCCGTAAAGTGAGCATCGAACGAGAGGTGGTTCCTGCCGCGCCTCCCTCACTGCCATTGGAGGAAAAGGAGAAGCAAGAGGTTTCCGTACAAGGGAATCCTGGTGGATAAACGATCGAAAGTCAGTGGAGTTCAGAGTTCGGAGTTCGCCAGTTTCGCGATCGCAATGGAGCTTCAAACGCTCGCTTCAAAATTCAGAATCGGAGAAACTCGTGGAGGGTCAATGCTTATGCGCGAGTTTTTTTGTTGGACTTAGATTTATGGGTGGATGATGACTTTCCCGGACGACCCCCTCCCGAACGGCGAGCGCGGTTTTTGGGGCGATCGACCAAACCCCCTTCGAGTTCCTTACGACCCCGCCGAATCGTATCGGGGTGCATCCCCGTCACCTGGGACATCTTTTGGATGCCACCGCGTCCGAGTTGTTCGGCAACGATCGCCACGAACCAGCGTCGTTGCTGTTCGTCGAGTCGACTCATAAATAAGTTCATGCGATCTTGTAATGTTTCGGGCAGCGGCTTGCCGGATTCTCCATGACTCGTGCAAAGGTTCTCGGGATCGGAAGAGGCTTTTGTTTTTTTGTTGGGGGTCGATGTCGATGGCATCCGATGGGATTCGGGGGAACGCAGATGCCGAGGTTGAGAGGAAATGTGGGAGAGGGTGCGATGAGTTAAAAATTCCGTTGGGTTATGAGTCTCGATCGCTCTTAAAGACGAACTCATAACAATGGCTTCCACGGTTCGATCGTGGATTGAAGAATCTAGAGAGTGTTTCATGCTATCTACTGAGCCTGTGTGTGATGTATGTAACTGGAGCGACGCGATCGGGTGACGTCGCTGATTTTTACCATTTTTATGGATTACATACCCTAACGTTGGGGACGAATCCCCATCCAACACCAATACCAAGTCAACTCTGAGGGTGTGGGATATCCCGGCATCGTTGAAAAAATTACCCTCAAGAGATTCGAGGGTCCGATCGGCTTCCGGGAAGCATCCATCTGAATTTCTTCTCAACCTTGGCACTCGAAAACGATTTGAATCGTGCGTTGGTTACGAAGAGTTGGGTGCTCTGGTGGATGACTCGTTGTTACCGAGTATTTGGGAATTAAGTTATAGCAGCGCGCGAACTATCTCGTTACAGATTTAGACAACCTAAATTCTGCTATATCTTGGGTTGCAAGCTTGAGCTCTATATTTGGCTATGGCTGCAAGCACGCAGCCGATCGGAGACTTTTCCTCCCGTTCCTTTTACTTGTTGTGCGAGTACCCAGTACGACGAGATCGTCAGTCGCTTTGTATAAAGTTGTTGGGGTGAATTTTAGCATTAATAGCACTTGAGAAACAAAAGGGATGTTGAGAGTCGGATTCCATCGAGCGCGATCGCAATTTTTCACCGAACGTTCGTTAAAGCCCGATCGTCGGCGGTGCTAGTATTCGAGTCTCTTGACTCGAAACCATCCTACATAAAATACACCCTCGCACAAATCCAAAGCCAAAATTTAGTTCAAAACGAACGGGCTTCAAAAGATAGAAACCGAGCGTCAAATTTTAGCTCAACTTTGACCAGTTTGCCGCTGACTTAAATTTTTAATCGTTATTCCTGGTTAGTATCCTAGACGATAGACTGAATTTTGTCTTTCCGATATCGGAAAAATAATTTCCAGATTTGGAAAGATCTCTCAATCGTTATCGAGGTAAGATGTTGAGAACTCATCAAAAAAATAAAATTAGTATATCAGCAGTATTTTATTAGTATTTTATACTTGCGTAGTACTAATTTTGTTAAGAGTGAAAAATAAAAAGTTTCAGCCGTTAGGATGAGAAATGAGGTGGCACTCCATTCTCAAACTTCTAAACACAGTAATTCTCGGGTTTAGGTTCATTTTATTCTAAAGAAATTAGAAAAATAGAATGCTCGCTAACTTAGAGAAATACTTTAAGATTAAAGTGTATTTTTAAGATATTTTTTTGAAAACGAATATTAAATTTAACTTAATATTCTCTAATTTCTGGTTTTCAAAGCTTTGTAGAGAAATGAATGCAGGAGCGACATTCAAGAGAAGCGTTTTGAAAACGTTTTATCCACTCATTCCGCAATGAAACCACTCTAACGAGCATCGAGATGTGGACATATTGGCAGAGCGATCGTTGGGGGGGAACCCTCGTTCTCTCATTGATTTTGACGGGATTAACGCTTTCGAGACCCGATCGCGGCACCACTCAAATCCTTCCCGACAATACCCTCGTCGAACCTTCGATTGTGACCCGAGAAGATGCCGTGCTGCGGATTACCGGCGGAACTCCAGCCGGAGCCAATCTCTTCCACAGCTTCGAGGAATTTAACGTTCTCACCCCAGAAACGGCTTACTTCGAGCGGACCCTGTCGATCGAGAACATTATCGCTCGGGTCACGGGCGATCGATTGTCTTACATTGACGGCACCATTGCTGCCAATGGCAGTGCCAACCTCTTTTTACTCAATCCCAACGGCACGATCTTCGGTCCCAACGCCACCTTAGATATTGGCGGCTCGTTTTTTGCCAGTAGCGCCCAGAGTCTGCTCTTTGAAGACGGTTACGTTTACAGCGTCCGAGACCCCAAACCCCTGCTGACGGTGAGCGTACCCATTGGCTTGCAACTCAACCGCGACTCTGGCCCGATCCTCGTCACCGGACCGGGACATCACCTCCGATTCGATCCCAATACCATTGCCACCATCCGCGACGCGCGACCGGCGGGTTTGCAGGTCCCAGACGGACAAACCCTGGCCGTGGTGGGAGGTGAGATTACCCTCATCGGTGGCAACCTCACCGCTGCTGGGGGGCACATCGAACTGGGCAGTATTGAAGACGGGACGATCGCTTTCACCCCCACTTCTGTCCCAACGGGTAATGCTTGGACTTTCGATTACCAGGGGGTTGCCACCTTTGCCGACATCGACCTCTCCGCAGCCGCCTCAGTGGATACGAGCGGGGAAGGCGGGGGATTCGTGGGGGTGCGCGCTCGGAACTTATCGATAACCGCAGGTTCCTCTATCCTTGCCGATACCTTAGGGGAGCGTCCCGGTGGGGGGGTTCGCATTCTCACCTCAGAATCGGTGGACGTGACCGGTTTGGCAGAGGATGGCTCCTTCTTCAGCAGTATTTTTGCCGCCGTCGCACCGGAAGCGAGCGGTGCGGGGGGCAATATCAGCGTGATGACCGAGATGCTGCACTTGAGCGATGATGGAACGATCGCGGCCGATACCTTTGGGACGGGGGATGCGGGTTCGATCGCCCTGGAAGGAAGAACCATCGATATGAACCGCAGTTTTGTGGCAACGATCGCTCAAAGAGGTTCTCGCGGCAATGGTGGAGATTTGACCGTAGAAGCCGATCGATTAGTCGTCGCCGAGGGCGCGCAAATTCTTACCCTCACCGAAGGTGTGGGAAATGCCGGAAATCTCACCATTCACTCGACTGAATCCGTGGATGTCACCGGAACCGGAGTCTCCTTCGGCTTTTCCCTAGCCAGTGCCTTAGCTGCAACGGCCGAGCAAGGTTCGACGGGAAATGGGGGCAATTTAACCCTGGAAACGGCTCGCTTGCGGGTGAGGGACGGGGGAGGCATCGGATCGGGAACCGATGGGAGCGGAAATGCCGGTCATCTCACCATTTGGGCGACGGAATCCGTGGAAGTGGCGGGCAATAGCGATGAGGGTCTGCCCTCGAATATCTTCACCAGCCTATTTACCGGACCCGCAGCCCTCAGTGATGTTGGCGGCACGGGGGGAACCCTCACCCTGGAAACGGGACGGTTGGTGGTGCGCGATGGGGGTCAAATTAGCGTCGGGACCTTGGGTGGGGGACAGGGGGGGAATCTCGACATTCATGCCGCCGAAGGAGTGGAACTCTCCGGTTCGATCCCGGTCCGAGACTTTGCCCAGCGAACGTTTTTTCGCGACGAATCCCAAGAGCGCATCCCCAGCGGTTTGTTTGCCGTTTCTGAAGGTTCCGGTCAAGCGGGAAATTTATCGGTGGTGACTCCCGAGTTAGTGGTGCGAGATGGAGCGCGAGCCACCGTGGAAAGTCGCAATGCGGGCAATGCGGGCAGTGCGGGGAATTTAGAGATCGAAGCCAGAACCATCGTACTCGATGGCGATGCCGACCTGCGTGCGGACAGCCAAGGGGGGTTGGGGAATATCGAATTGAGGAGCGATCGACTGCAATTGCGCCACAACAGTCAAATTAGCACCAATTCCACCGGGATCGCTACCGGTGGTAATATCACCATCGAAACCCAAACCCTGGTCGCCCTGGAAAATAGCGATATCAGTGCCAATGCTCGCAACAGCCGAGGGGGTCGAGTGACGATCTTTGCCGATGGAATTTTTGCCACTCCCGATAGCAATATTACGGCCACCTCAGAACGGGGACTTGAATTTAGCGGTACCATCGACATTCAAACCCCCCATGTCGATCCCGCACGGGGGATCGTGGCTGTTTCCGACGATGCCCTAGATTCGATCGCACCCATCGCTCTGAGCTGCTTGGTGCCCAGCCACCGCCAACAGGGTCGTTTCGTCATTCTCGGGTCTGGAGGCTTGCCCACCAGTCCCGAAAGCGCGGCTAATTCCATGTTTGAAACCTATACCATCCCCGAAACCTCCCCCGAAACAACCAACTCCCCCCAGGAGCGAGTCCCAGGGGGAGAAACGGTCGTACCCCTCGTGGAAGCCCAGGGGATTTTTCAACTCGAAGACGATCGCTTCGTTCTCGGTCGCCGGTGTGAGTGAGCTTCGGGGGCTTCGGGGGCTTTGGGAGCTTCGGGGGCTTCGGGAGCGTCGGGGGCTTCGGGGGCTTCGGGGGTAGAGGAGGCAGAGGAGGCTAAATTCTCCCTTGTCTCCCCATCTCCGCGTCTCCCCATCTCCGCGTCTCCCCATCTCCGCGTCTCCCCATCTCCGCGTCTCCCCATCTCCGCGTCTCCCCATCTCCACGTCTCCACGTCTCCGCGTCTCCGCGTCTCCCCATCTCCCCCTCCCCGCCTCACTCCATCAAGCTCGACTCACGCGGCGCATATTCAGCACATCGCTCATCTGACGAATTTGGGTAAAAGTATGTTCGAGTTGACCCAAATCCCGGATGCCGATGCCCAAATCGATGATGGCGGGTTTGCCCGTCGTGGTTTTCACCCGAGCGCTGTGAACGTTAATATGATTGTCCTTGAGCCGGGAGAGGATATCGTTGAGGACTCCGACGCGATCGATGGCTTCGATTTGAATGTCGATGGGATAGGTGGGCGGACGACCGTTGGTGCTATTGGCGTTCCAACTCACCGGAACTAAGCGATCTCCTTCGACATTTTCCACGTTGGTGCAGCCGTGGCGATGGATGGAAATCCCCCGACTGCTGCGAGTGACGACTCCAATAATCGGCTCGCCGGGAACGGGATTGCAACACCCGGCAATATGATAGAGCAACCCTTCAATTCCGGCGATCGGGGATTGACGTTCCGGGAGAGTGGATTTTTCTCGGAGGGGTTGAACGATCGGTTCTTCGGGGGCTTTTTCGATCGGCTGTCGGGTTTTAATGGCATCGCGCAACCGGTTCACCACCTGATTGAGAGTCACTTCTCCGTAACCCATGGCTGCAAGTAAGTCTTCGACGCTGTGATAGTTGCACCGTTCGGCAACAGCTTGCATGGGTTCGGATTTGAGCAGCGCCTCGAAGCCGTTTTTCCCCAATTCCTTTTCGAGCATTTCCCGACCCCGCGCCACGTTTTCATCTCGGTGCGATCGCCGGTACCATTGGCGGATGCGGTTGCGGGCGCTACTGGTGGCAGCAAAGTTCAACCAATCCAAACTCGGATGGCTGTTTTTCTGGGTGAGAATCTCGACGATATCGCCATTTTGCAACTCCGTATCCAGAGTCACCATCCGTCCGTCGATCTTGGCCCCAGCACAGTGGTTTCCCACCTCGGTATGAATGTGATAGGCAAAATCGATGGGGGTGGAACCTTGAGCTAAGGGAATCACGTCGCCATTGGGGGTGAAGACGTATACGTCCTCTTCAAACAAATTATTTTTGACGCTGTCGAGATATTCTTGGGCGTCTTTGAGATCGCTTTGCCAATCGAGCAGTTGCCGCAGCCAGGTAAACTTCTCATCGGCTGGGGTGAGTTGGGTGTGGTTCGAGGAACCGCTTTCTTTATACTTCCAGTGGGCGGCGATCCCGTACTCGGCGATGTGGTGCATCTCCAGGGTGCGAATTTGCACTTCCATCGGACGACCGGTTTGACCGATGACGCCGGTATGCAAGGATTGGTAGCGGTTGGGTTTGGGCAAGCCGATATAGTCTTTGAACCGACCGGGGATCGGTCGAAAGGCATCGTGGACGATCGCCAAAGAGCGATAGCATTCATCGTTGCTGTAAACGATAATCCGCATGGCGGCAATATCGTAAACTTGGTGAAATTCTTTTTGCTGTCGCTGCATCTTCTGGTAAATCCCGTAGAGATGCTTGGGACGGGCGCTCAGATCGAAACAACGGATGTTCCCTTGGTTGAGGCGATCGCGCAATAATTCTGTCACTTGCGTCAATCGGGCTTCGCGATCGATGCGCTTCTCACAGACGAGAGACTGAATGTGTCGGTAAGCCTCGGGTTCGAGGTATTTAAACGATAAATCTTCTAATTCCCACTTGACTCGTCCGATACCCAAGCGATTGGCGAGGGGGGCGAAGATATCGAGGGTTTCCTGGGCGATGCGTCGCTGCTTGACGGGGGGTAAATGCTCTAGCGTCCGCATATTGTGCAGGCGATCGGCCAACTTGACGACGATGACTCGAATATCTTTGGCCATCGCCAAGAACATCCGCCGGAAGTTTTCTGCTTGACGTTCGGTTTTGCTGGAAAAATTGAATTTCGAGAGTTTGGTTACGCCTTCGACGAGCTGACGGACTTCTTCCCCAAAGCGATCTTCTATTTCTTCGAGGGTGACGTCTGTATCTTCAACCACATCGTGGAGAAAACCGGCTGCTACCATCGCGCCGCTACCGCCTAAGTCTCGCAACAGTCCGGCGACGGCAACGGGGTGGTTGATATAGGGTTCTCCCGAAGCCCGACACTGACCCTCGTGCAGTTCGTAGGCAAAATCAAAGGCCCGACAGATGAGTGCGGCTTCGGCCGCGGATAGATCGAGATCGATCGGCGGTGAATGTGTCAGATTGGTACGAAAACAAGCTTGCAGCCATTCAGGCATGTCAATGGCAAATTTGCAAGTTGAAACTATAAGGCCAGGGATCGGATTCATGAAGTTACTGTTAGGATGTAGTGTTGTCAATCAAGAGATCGGTCGATTCGGGTTCGATAATTTCAAACCCAAAAAGTTTAAGAGAATATCGTACCTTGTCTCGCAGACAAGGCCGATACGAAATTGCTTCGACTCAAAATTGAGGTTAGCAAAATGGGGAGCAGCCGATCGCTTTATGCTTTGCTCCACAGATAGCAAACCTATTGAGGTTTTTTAATTTTTATAAAGATTTATTTGGGTTTATTGTAGCAACTTTTGCACCCAAATCATGAGATCTAAGTCCGATTTTCGAGAGACGCAGTTCCTAGTGGCTCAAGGTTTTGCCGATGTTGGAAGCGTGTAACTCATCGCTAGGAACACTTTCAACTGCTGGGTTAGACCCCTGAAACTGTTGGCGATCGAAAAATTTTCCCCAAAAATCTCGTTGTCTTTTCATCTTCTGCAGGCTTGGCACTACGCATCAACGCGCCAGGTCTCTTGAAAAGCTACAAGAAGATCGATTCTGGTTTTTGGCTCGAGGGCGCAGCAGGTTAACTCGGGGCGGATCGCCAATTGCGTACTGCGAGGTACAATTCGATCGCCAACCCTTCTTTTATGGGTGCGTGCGTTCGTCGTGATTGACCGCTCGCAGTCCTCCTATCTAAAAAGTTTGGAGCGTGGAGAGCGACCCGAAACCGACCCAAAAACTGGGTTATTTACTCTCGATCGACCTGCTTTCGAGCCAGAATGTCGATCTGGATATATCCTAGTTAATACTTTCCGCAACGCATAGCAACTATGCAAATCCCCAGCTTCCCGGAATCCAACCACCCGATCGTCAAAGCCCTGTTCCACTACAGCGACCAAGAGTTGCTGACGCTGTACCAGCGCCACCCAGAAGAGGGAAAATACTTCACGGCGATTTTTTGCCGCTACTCTCAAATTGTCTATACCCTGATTCGACATTCTGCCAAATCTCCGGTGCAAGCAGATTACCTCTTTGCCCTGATTTGGCGACATATCTTTTACGAACTGAAATCTCTCGATTGGCGCAAAAGTGCCAGCGCTAATGAAGAAGCCGCCGATAAAGAGCATCTGACTCTGCAAAACTGGCTCATCAACGTTACCGCACTGTGCATCAATCAGGCAGAACTGCCCCCGGTAGAATCGATTCGCTATTCCATCGACGCGGCTCCCCCGCCGTTCTGGACTTATTTGCAACAGGCTTTAGACATGCTCGATCCCTTGCAACGGGCGATCGTTCTCATGGCGCAAACCTTTCACTGGAGCGAATCGCGCATCTCTGCCTACCTGCAAGCGGAAGGGGATGATATTTCTCCAGTTCAAGTCGGCAAAGAGTTGCCTTACGCCTACGAAGCCCTCGAAGCAGCTTTGCCCGAAGATATCCGCACCATCTACCTCGAGGAGTATCCCGCCCGTCCCGACCGTGAGGACGCGCCCTTAGATCCCGATCGCTCGCTACCGATAACGAATTCATGAGACGATACCGTTGCTCGATCGCATCTGTTGCTTGGAGTTTGACCCTAGGCATCGCCGCACTCCCCACCCTCGTCCCGAATATTGCCATCGCTCAGAGCCAGCCACCTTTCCCCAGCCGCGAGCGAATTAACTTAGATGAAGCCTTGCGGTTGCGCTTGCTCGGAGACCAGAAACAGCGCGAGGGAGAACTCAACGAGGCGATCGAATTTTGGTTGCAATCCCTAGAGCTTTACGAACGCTTGGGCGAGTTGCCGGCGATGGGACAAATTTATCGCGATCTCGGTGAGGTCTATTTGCAAGCCGGTCGTCTCAATCAAGCCCTAACCGCCCGAGAAAATCAACTTTCCGTCGCGCGCGCCCTCAACGACGAACTCGGCTTGGCATACGCCCTCAACGATTTCGGCTCTGCCTTGCTGGCACGGGGACTCATCGATCGAGCTGCCGTCCAATTTGAGGAGGCTTTAAGCATCTCCGAGGGACTCGGTAGCCCCTTGGGACGGGGCATCTCTCTCAACCATCTGGGGTTGGTTGCCATGGGTCAAGGGAATTTGATGGAGGCAGCCGAGCGTTACGAGGAGGCTTTACGCTGGCACTATCAAGCAGGAGACCCCCTCGAACAAGCCACCACCCTGAATAACCTCGGAGCCGCCTATTGGCTTTTAGAAGACTACGATCGCAGTATTGGCGTTTATGGGGAAGCCCTGCAACTGGCTCGAGCCAGCAGCGATAATGCCAACCTATTTCGGGCGATTGATGGTCTAGCGGTTGCTCACACGCAAGTGGGGCGCTATTTCCGAGCGCTGGAACTTCTCGAAGAGCGCCTCGAACTCTCTCAAGCTCTAGAAGACGAGCGTCAAGAACTCGCTTCCCTGACGCTGACAGCCCAGCTCTACGATGCGGCAAATTTGCCCCAGGATGCCATCTGGTATTACCAAGAAGCTCTTCAGTTAGCGCGCTCGTTAGACGATCGATGGGAGGAAAATGAGTTGGAGGATCGACTGCGCAACTTGTTGGGGCGCGTTGGGGAGGAGAATTAACAATTAACGTCAGTTTCGCAGAAGAGAAATCTGAAGGACCATTCACCTTCGGTAAAAATGCACAGTTGAAGGTGAGTCAATCGTCGGCGATTTAGACGTTTGGATAACTGAAGAAAATTTAACGCATTTATTCAGCAGTCTACCGCTCCACTAACCGCTGAAATTGTCGGCGATGGCGAATTCCATCAAAATCTCCATCGGTGGCGGCCAATTCTCGATAGAAATCGGGTTGCCGTTCGATGGCTTCGATTAAGTTTTCGATCGCCCGACTTCCTTCTCCAATTAAGGCATTGCAACAGGCGCGATTGTACCAGGCGACGCTATCGTCGGGATGAATTTTGATGGCTTGGGAATAGCAATCGATCGCAGCTCGGTAGCGCTCTAAATATCGATAGCATTCGCCTTTTTTGTAGTATGCCCAAAAATCATTGGGTGTGGCATCTAAGGCTCGATCGTAACTGGCAATTGCCTCTGTATAGCGTTTGAGATGACGCAGGGCATCCCCCCGACGATAGGCGGCCCAAAAATCTCTCGGTTTGGTTACCAATGCCCGATCGTAATTTTCGATCGCCTCTGTGTATCGTTTGAGGTGGCGCAGGGCATCTCCCCGACGATACCACGACCAATAATCTCCGGGTTTTGCTTCTAATGCTCGATCGAAACACTCAATTGCATCTTCAAATCGATCGAATTCTTCGAGCAGTAAATACCCCTGAGAGTACCACGCCCAATAATCCGTCGGACGCATTTCTCGGGCGATCTCAAAACTATCGAGTGCCCCGTCAAAATCTCCTAATTCTGCCAGGACGTGACCTCGTTGATACCACGCCCAATAGTCTTTCGGTCGTAAGGTAATTGCTTTGTCGTAACAGGCAACTGCCGCCTCGTAATAGGCGTCTTCATCCATTTGCTTGCCCTCTAAATACCACAGCCAGTAGTTTTCCCATCTAGACTCTAAATGCTGATATTTACTGGAGAGGAACAATTTCATCTTTTTTTTACTTTGCTAGGGATCGATCGAGGTACTTTAATCTCTTCTTAACTTCGATTGAAAATCGACTGAAAAGATGTTTATCTATTAAAACACCTGCTATACAAAATTAGACTCTATGCCATGTAATTATGTCAACTAAAACTGATTGATTTTGCATAATCTTAACTTAAGAGTCTTGACGCTTTTGTGGACGATCGAAAGGAACTATTTCGCGTCCATCCAGTTGCTTCCCGTTCCCACATCTACGACCAATGGGACGCTCAAATCGATCGCCTCTTCCATGGTAGACTTAACGATTGGCTGCAATTCCTCCCATTCTTCTGGCGGTATTTCTAGCACTAATTCATCGTGAACCTGTAAGAGTAATTGCCCTTGATAGTCTTGCAAGACTTCCTGTAGCTTGACCATCGCAATTTTGATAATATCAGCACTCGAACCCTGAATTGGGGCATTAGCTGCAGCTCGTAAAGATTGAGCGTCAAATTGTCCGATACTTTTAAGTTTATCCAAATTAATTTGGGATAGATCGGAGCCTTTGAGCTTGCGCAAACTGCTAGAATCGAACTCAAAATAGCGACGGCGACCGAGAATTGTTTCCACGTATCCCAGGGCGATTGCCTCTCGTTTCATTTGCTGCAAATATGCAAACACTTTGGCGTAGCGATCGTTGTAACGCTCGATAAATTCTCGTCCTTCGGTGACGCTAAATCCCGCTTCTCGGGCAAATCTTTGCGCCCCCATGCCGTAGATTACCCCAAAATTAATCGTTTTCCCCAATCGTCGTTCGTCTGGGGTGACATCTTCCTTTTCAAATAATAACTGCGCCGTCAGCCGATGCACGTCGCGATTATTTTGATAGGCTTCAATTAAAACCGGTTCTTGGGATAAATGGGCCAGGATGCGCAACTCAATTTGGGAATAGTCTGCCGCCGCCAAAATCCATCCCTCTTTTGGGACGAAAGCCTTACGAATTTGCCGAGAAAATTCCGTTCGGATGGGGATATTTTGTAAATTCGGATTCGACGAAGATAGCCGTCCCGTTGCCGTCACCGTTTGGTTGAAATCCGTATGCACCCGCTGGGTATCGTCTCGTACCAACGCCGGCAGCGCATCGACATAAGTGGATTTCAGCTTTGATAGCGTCCGATATTCCAAAATATTATCGATAATCGGATGGTCCCCTTGCAACTTTTCCAAGACAGCTGCATTCGTGGAATATCCCGTCTTGGTTTTTCGGGTTTTGCGCTTATCGAGTTCCAGCTTTTCAAACAGTAATTCGCTCAATTGCTTCGGCGAACCCAGATTAAATTCTTCCCCTGCCGCCTCGTAAGCTTGCGCTTCGATTTGCTGCAAACTCGATGCTAAATGGGTTGAAAGTTCCTGGAGATATAACCTATCGATGCAAATCCCCCGACTTTCCATGTCTGCGAGAACCGATTCCAGGGGTTGTTCCACCTCCAGTAGCAGTTTTTCTAACTTGGGAACCGCTGCCAACTCCTCTCGTAACTTCGCCACCAAACCAAAGGTCGTATATACATCCATACCGCAATAGTTCGCCACGGCTGCCACCTTTAAATCAGCGATGGTTTTGCCTTTGGGAACCAAATCTTGATAGCTTTGAGCGGTAATCCCCAAATAACGCAGGGATAAATCGCTGAGGTTATGGGTGTTTTCTGGGTTGAGGACGTAACTCGCGAGCATCGTGTCGAACGTCACCCCCGCCAGTTCGATTCCCTGATGACGCAGAATCAGGCGATCGAATTTTGCATTTTGCAGGGATTTGGGATACGCCGCACTTTCGAGAATCTCCCGCAATCCCTCCAACACCGTTTCTAACGGCAAATTCTCTCCGGTTTTATGTCCGACGGGGATATACGCCACGTCTGCTTCCCCCGTTCCCCAGCAGCAACCAATTCCCACCAACTCGGCATCCCGAGGTTCCAATGCCGTGGTTTCCGTATCCCACGCTACGGGGGTTTCGGGGTGGGTGTGGGTTTTCAGGCATTCGACGAGTTCGGCGAGTTTAGCAACAGTATCGATAATTTGCGGTTCAATGGGAACGGCTTCCGGCTGTTGCGCGGTTTCAGTATCTTCGGCACTGAAAAACCAGGTATCGTTATCTTCTTCGGGGGCAATTTTTTCGGCTTTTGTTTCCTCAACTGCCTCTCCCCCCAATTGCACCTGCAATCTGCCGATGTTGTTAACGAAGGTGTTTAACTCCAACTTTTTGAGGACGGGAACCACCTTTTGAGTTGAAAATCCCTTTAACTGACAGGATTCAAGTTCGAGTTCGAGGGGAATATCTTGCTTGATTTCGGCGAGAAATTGCGATCGATACGCGGCCTCTTTCCCCGCCACTAGCTTCTTCTGGTTCGCGCCTTTAATCCCATCTAACGCCGCATAAATCTTATCTAACGATCCGTATTCTTGAAGTAATTTCACCGCCGTTTTCGGCCCGACTCCATTCACACCGGGAATATTATCGGAGGCATCCCCGCACAGTGCCTTGTAATCTACCACCTGTTCCGGGGGAACTTTTAGCTTGGCGAGAACTTCTGCTGGGGTAAACTCTTCTGGTGCAGAGGCATTGTTGCGTTTGCCATAGGAACCGCTGGTGTAGAGAACGCTAATCCCTTTTTCCCCATCCACCAACTGAAACAAATCGCGATCGCCGCTCAGAATTTTCACCGAATAGTTCGCTTGGGCAGCAACTCTCGAAAGGGTGCCCAGGATATCATCCGCCTCGTACCCCGGTGCTGTCAACACCGTCAGATCGAAGGTTCTGAGGAGTTCTTGCAGGTTTTGGATATCGGGGATGAAATCTTCGGGGGTTTCGCTGCGATTGGCTTTGTAGCTAGCATCGGCTTCGTGGCGGAAGGTGGGGGTACTCGTATCGAAGGCAATGGCAAGGTACCCCGGTTTGTGGGTTTCGATGGTTTCGAGGAGAGACTTGAGAAAGCCGAAACAGACGCTGGTGGGAACTCCCGTCGACGTTCGCAATCCCCCCTCCCGGCTTTTGGCAAAGGCATAGTAGGCGCGAAAAGCCAGGGAATGGCCGTCGATGAGGAGAAAGGTGGGATTGGCTGACACGTGTTTGAAACCCGCAGGCGATCGGTTTTGCGTATTTTATTGTACCGAGGAGACTGCAACCGGCGATCGCAAATTGGTAAAGCCAAAGAAAAGTTTGAAGGTACCGATTGAAAGAAAATAAAAGTTGTCAATGTTGGAAACCAATTTTCCGATTTTGGAAAGACATGGCGATAGAGATGCGTTATTTTACGATCGAAGGCACTTTTTAGGAAAAATATCGAGATAAATTTAATTTTAACGCGCTAAGAAAAATCAGTTCACCTGGATCGAAATTTTATATTTTTGTGTTAATATCTATGAACAAAAAATATTTTTTATTCTGCTAAGTAAGTGGGCGTTAAAATCTTTCCTTATGTAACTAAATGTAAATAACCTCAACTCCTCTCTCCAGGCGAAGTCGGAGTTTTTTTTTACAAATTGCAACATAAAATAGCTTTTCAGTGCCGACCTACTTAGTACTTTGTTAAATCCAAAATTCCAACAATGTAGGAAAAGAAATGACGATTACAACTTCAGTTTCGCCCGAACAACTGACAGAATTCGATCGCATTTTTCACTTATTTGATGCCAATGGTGATGGTTCGCTAACGCGCCAAGAGATCTCCGAGGCGATCGAAGTCCTCGGTTCTGGCATCTCCCCGACCGATCGCACAACCCTACTCCAGCGTCTCAACGATGACGGCATTGTCACCCGAGACGTCTTCATCGACTGGATGGCAACTCGCCAAGATCTCGATCTGGCGGCAGACCTGCGACAAATCTTCAATCTCATCGACACAGACGGCAGCGGAAAGCTATCCGTTGGGGAATTTGCCGAAATCCTGCACTGTTTCAACACCACCACCAGCAACGAGGAAATCGAAGCCTGGATCGCCCATGCCGACTTAGATGGTGACGGCGAAATCGATTTCGAGGAGTTCGTCGCCAGCCAATCTCGCGGATCGGAGTTAAAAATCTCCCTAGCCGCCTTGCGTAGCTTCAAAAAAATCCTGATGCAATACGCCAAAGTGGCTGAAGTATCCTCCATCGTCCTGGTGGAAGTGGATTCCGAGTTAGGGGCGGGAACCCGAGGGGCTTCTAGCGGAATTGATGCCCTCAAGACGGCAGCCATGGAGAAACAAGCGGCTCGGATGCACGCCGATAACGGCATTCTCAGCATGGACAGCCTGCGCGTCCAAACAGAAAACGACGCGATCGCCAGACCCCAGAAACACAGGCACGCCAAATACATCGATGCCGTGTATAAAGTACTGGCGCGAACCACCGATTTGGTGGCGGCCACCTTGCGGGAAGGGCTGTTTCCCCTGGTGCTGGGCGGCGACCATTCCACCGCCGCCGGAACGATCGCTGGGATTAAAAAAGCGTTCCCCGAACGACGACTCGGTGTCATCTGGATCGATGCCCATGCCGACATCCACTCCCCCTTCACCACGCCATCGGGAAATCTGCACGGGATGCCCGTGGCGATGGCGACGGCAACGGATAACCGCAGCCAACAAATCAACGAGTTAGAGCCGGAAACCCGTCAACTTTGGGAGCAGTGCAAAGCCCTGGGCGTACCGGACGGTCCGAACTTGAGCCTGGACGATGTCGTTTATGTCGCCGTGCGAGATACGGAAGCCCCAGAGGATTACCTCTTCGAAACCCACCACATTCTGAATATCACCACGGAGCAACTGCGGAAAATGGGCGCCCAAGCGGCGGCACAACGATGTTTGGAGAAGCTCGCCGAGGTGGATCTCATTTACGTCACCTTCGATGTAGACAGTATGGATTCCACCATTTGTATGGGAACGGGAACCCCAGCACCCGGTGGTCTCTTTTTTGAGGAAGCCCGTTTGCTCAACGAAACCCTCGTCAAAGATCCGCGCGTGTGCTGCTGGGAAATCTGCGAGATTAACCCGCTACTCGATACCTTGAACACAATGACCGAGAACTCCCTCAGCATTTTCCAAAGTACGATCGATGCCATTGGCAATCGCCTCGAAAAATCCGATTCGTAACGTTTGGCTCGGGAAACATTCAAACAACAACTTTGAGAAAATTCCATCATGGTTAACGATCCTTCTGCCTCTACCCATCACGAACCCTTACCCCTGCACGAACTGCTCTCCGAAATTTTAGCTCCAGACGGGCGATCGTCCCCTCCCCGATTCGGGAGTCTGCCCGCACTGGGTACGATGCAACAACTCAACGAGCGCCTTGCCCGTCAACCCCTACTCGATTTTCTCAACTACAATCTGCGGGGCATCGGGCAGGTCATTTTCGTCAACAACCCCATCAGCGGCGCGATCGTCCTGGTAGCCCTGTTCCTTCAGTCTCCCTGGGTTGGGGTGATGGCAGTGTTGGGCGTGATGGCCTCCACCCTCACTGCCATTGCCTTAAAACTCGATCGCGATACGATCCGCAACGGCATCTTCGGCTATAACGGCATCTTGGTGGGGGCGGCACTGGCCACTTTCGGCTTACCGGGGAATGGCGCATGGAACCTCTCTTGGGCGATCGCCGCGATCGGATTTTCCGCCCTAACCACGGTGCTGATGAAAACCCTGGGTACCTGGGTGGCTACCCACCTCAAATCGCCCCCCCTCACCCTACCGTTCAATATCGCCACGCTGGTCTTTTTGGGTTTAGCGATATGGGTTCCTCAGTCCCTGTTCGATTTGGGGGCTGCCGCCGCCCCTGTTGACTCAGCCGAGGTCTTCGATGGTGTCCGGCTGGCAACTGCTCTCCCCATCGGTTTCGGGCAAGTATTCCTTGCCGACAGACTCATCTGCGGTTTTCTTATCGTTTTAGCCGTGGCGATATGCACCCCCATCGGCGCTGGGGTGGGTTTGCTCGGCTGTCTTTTCGGAGTTCTGGCGGGGTTGGTCATCGGGATCGCCCCCGACACCTTGTACGCTGGACTGTGGGGTTACAACGCCCTTCTGTGTGCGATGGCCATCGGCGGCGTGTTCTACGCTCCCACCCTACGCAGTATTGCCATCGGCTTGTTTGCCGCATTCCTATCTGCCCTTGCCGGCGGTGCTCTCGGTCTCCTGTTCGCCCCTCTGGGTCTGCCCGTCCTTACCCTGCCGTTCTGTGTGGTGACGATCGCCGTCTTCGTTGTTTTGCAGCGTTCTCTCCCCTCCCTGGTGCCTGTTGCCCTCCATGCCCTCACCAGCCCGGAAGAACACTGGCAGCGCTACTTGGCCGCAAAGGATATCATCACCAACTTTCGACGACAACTTGAAGGTGCAATGGAGGGCCAGCGTTGCACTTACCTGTTCGAGAAAGCATCATCGTCGATGAAAGGGAACCTCCGCTACCTGTTCGATGCCATCGATACCGATCGCAGTGGTACCCTCTCCACCGCAGAACTGGCCGCCCATCTATCCGCAGCCGGCCGAGTGTCTTCGGAAGCCGAACTCGCCTATCTTTTCACCTGTATGGATGCCGATGGTAGCGGCGAGATCGATTTTGAGGAATTTGGGGAATTGATGCTCCGACACCAACGCCTGATGGCTCAATATGGGAAGTTCGTCACCTACTTTTTGCCCATCGATGCCAATGGTGATGACATCATTAATATTGAGGAGATGAACGTTGCCATGGCAAGTGTGGGAGAGACTGCCCTCACCACAGACGAAACCACCTTTATGCAACAGACAACCGGCGGACAGCCGTTGACTTGGAGTCGGTTTATCGAAGTGCTGCTAGTGACTTGAGCCATTCAGCGTTACTTCAACGTGTCCCGTTCGGTTCTCACCCAATCTTTTTGGGGTCGCACTAAAAATTTGAAATAGAGCGGCACTTTCCCCAGAACGTACATCGGAACCGTGAGGAGCATTTTCGCCGGAACTTCGGTGCGCCCGAATTTGCTCCAAGCGCCAACGATCGCCACCGCCATCAAGATACATTGCACCGCTAACACCGCGAAGGGTTGCCATCCAAGTCCGAATATTCCCCCCAAGAACGCCACTCCCGTAGCCACCACCTCGAGTCCCACGAGTAATGAAAGCGGCGGCACGCATAAATCTAAGGCTAAAGCCAGCAAATCCGATCGCTTTTGAGCCACAGCAGCCTTTGTTAATCGCGGGACTTGAGAGACGAGAGTTTGCAAATGTCCGTGTTCCCAGCGGGTTCTTTGACTGTCGGCGGCGGCGTCTTGGGCGGGGAAAACGCCCGTCACTTTGGCTTCGGGGCAAAATACCGGGGCGCGATCGACTAAAGCCAAATCTAAACCCAGTTGCATATCTTCGACGATATTACCGCTAGCCAGGTCAACCATGCGAATCGTCGACCAGGGAAACGCCATTCCCGTACCCGTCAACAAGCAGGGTTGTCCCAAACGTTCGAGTCCTTGGGGACGAACCAAATTTTTCACCAAAAAGGCCAAAGCCGACACCGCATCTTTTGGGGAAGGGGAGGGGGGTTGTTTCATCAGGTATAGTGCTTGGACCGGCTTTTGCAATGCCGCCGCCTGTCGGGCAATGCGATCGATCGCGCCGGGTTCGACTTGACAGTCGGCATCCACCATCACCAGAACATCGGGGGGATCGCTCTCTAAAGCGCGCAAACCGAAGTCGAGGGCATATCCTTTACCCCGTCGCTCGTTATCCTGTCGTTCGAGGACGGTTGCTCCTGCATTGCTGGCAATCTCTGCGGTTCGATCGCTACAATTATCCGCAATGACGATTGCACGATCGGTGGGTTCGAGTTGCGGGAGGAGGGTGGTGATGGTTTGCTCGATGACTGCGGCTTCGTTATGAGCTGGCATTAAAACCGCGATTTTCGGTCGGGGGGTCTCGGAGTCAGAATCTCGATCGCGCGCTTTCAAAAAAGCCGCAGCACATTCAATAACGAGAACGCTCGTGGGAATTGCCAACCCCACCGTTACGATCCACAGGATAATTTTGAGAATGACGTTGGCGATTTCGCTTGCAACCATAACTAAAACGTTCCTATCTGTTGTGTGGTTTTACAAAGAGCGAATGGGCGATTTGCGTGGATTTTGTTCGATCGATCGGACTGACGCAGAGCCATCATAATATGATTCGATCGGAGCAACCACGGATTTGTCTACGCAGCGCTCCGCCTCTATATCTGAAAGCCATTGTGTCAGTCCGATTCAAACGTTGGACTTACCGCAGTTATAGCAGTTCGCGAGGCGTATGGTTACAAACTTCAAGGGATGGGGAATCAGGAGAGCCGTTGACCGTGAATCTTGATGCGATCGAGCGCGCTATTGGGCCTCTCCAAGGGGGTTCTCTTCAGGGCGATCGTCCGCTTCTAGACTTACATCTTCATAAAGCATTTCAAACGTACCGGTATAGTGGATGCTTTTGAGGTGAAATGTTTCGCTATCGTCGTAGTTTTGGAACAGCCAGAGACCGTCGGTGTGGCGGCGGAAGATTTCCACGCGACGGTGTTGGGTGTTAATCAGGACGTATTCTTCCAGACTATCGAGGGTTTGGTAGTCGTTGAATTTGTCGCCTCTATCGAAGGATTCGGTGGATTTGGAGAGGACTTCGACGATGAGTTTGGGGAAGCGTTTGTAGGTGTCGGTTTCCCGGTCGCGGGGGTCGCAAGTGACGAGGATATCGGGGTAAAAGAAGTGGTTACGAGAGTCGATGCGAGCTTTCATATCAGAGATGAAAACCCGGCAGCCGGAACCCCGCAGATGCGATCGCAACTCGGCAAAGAGGTTACCGGCAATCGTGACATGGGCATCGGTTGCCCCTGCCATGGCGAAGATATCGCCGTTGAAGTATTCGTGTTTGCCGAGGCTGTGGGTTTCGAGTTGCAGGTACTCTTCGGGGGTGAGGTGGGGAGATCGAGCGAGCATGATGTCGCGGGGTAGCGTCACTCTTTATTCTACGAATGGGTGGGGGAGAGCGTTGAGGATGGTTTCGATGCCAGGACGATCGCCCGATGAAATTAGCCCGATCGATTTTTGCCGGAAATGACCATCGGTAGTGCCGACAATAGGGCGATCGCTCCTAATGCCAGCAGAAACGGCCCGCGATCACCTCCTGCAATCGCCTCACCTCCCGTCACTCCCAACCAGGTATAAGCCAGCGTTCCGGGAATAATCCCTACCAATGTCGCAATAGAATAGGGAACCCAGCGAACGCTAGTCAAACCGAAGAGAAAATTGACCAGGTTAAAGGGGGAAATGGGTGCAAAGCGAACGATAAAGACGAAAGACCAGGGATGCTTGCGGACGGCGCGATCGAAGCGATGCAGGGTTTTATGTCGCCGAAAGTGACGTTCGGCCCAGTTACGCAAAAAATAACGGGCGATAAAAAATGCCGCCATAGCCCCCAATGTCGCACCCACAACCGAAAGCAGAGTTCCCCACACCAATCCGAACACCGTTCCCCCAGCAACGGTCATTACCGTTCCGGGAATCCCAATCGCCGTGAGCAAAATATAGACGAGGATAAACCCGCCAAAGGAGGCACGACCCCAGCGGTGTAAGGATTCGGCGAGCGCCGCGCCGTCAAAGAGAGAATCCAGGGGGAGAAAATACAGCAGCACACAGGCGATCGGGAAAAAGACCAAGCCAAGGCGCAGATGGCTTGATTTTTCTCTTTTTCGATTGTTAACGGACTTCACGGGAAAACTTTATCTAGTGACATCGAAATAGTTATGGACTTGCGAGTATGGGAGGCAGGGGAGCTGTTCGTAAGTAATAAGTTGAAAGTAATCAGTAATAAGTTTTACCGGTGCTGAAAATTAGAAGATTAAACAAACGAATTTAATCGGATTTTTTGATTTATTCATGAAGAGGCTGAATACCATTTAATTCGCCCCTTACTTATTAGTTATTACTTATTACTTATTACTTATTACTTATTACTTATTACTTATTACTTATTACTTATTACTTATTACTTAT
>NZ_JBRJXU010000134.1:0-47217 GCF_057467645.1 Zarconia sp. | reverse complement strand
TGGATGAGCGAGTTGGGTCTGGAGTGGGCTTACCGGTTGGCGAGCGAACCCCAGCGGTTGTGGAAGCGTTACTTGCTCGAAGATTTGCCCATCTTTGGATTGTTGCTCCAGCAGAAGTTGGGATTGTATCAAGCGCCTTTGGCGGCTCCTATGCAAGCTCCTATGCAAGCTCCTTTGGCGACTCAAGCCGGTTAATTGACCGATCGCATGCAAAGCATTTACCGAACTGACCTTGAGCCGAACATCCGCAACCATCAAAGCTAAAGACAGACTCAACGTTTGAGATCGCCGAGAGTTAATAGAATCAGGGTGAAACTCTCCTCGTTAACGCTAAAATATCTTGATTCACTCGCAATGCGCATCAGTCGCGATCGTCAAACCGGGTCCCAATGGACGAGACTTCCTACCCTCAAACATCTACCCATACTGCCAACGTCACACACACATTTACCGCACTGGCTCTGCAACTGAAATGCCAGGGGGTGAATCGAGCCAGAAACCGAGAAGAAGCGCGATCGACGATTCGCAAGACGATCGAATCCCTGAGTCCGCAACTGGCTGCTGCCCGAGCTTTTATTGGAGACGACTGTCGATTGGTGCTGCTACCGGAGCATTGGCTGGCGGGGTTTCCCATCCACGAATCCTTTACCGAATGGGTCGACAAAGCCTGTTTGGCGATGGACGACCCCCTCTACGAGGCATTAGGAGCGATCGCTCGAGAGCAGAATATTTTTCTGGCGGGGGATGCCTACGAACTCGACCCGAATTTCCCCCGGCTGTACTTTCAAACCTGCTTTGCGTTCGATCCGTCTGGGGAGATGGTTTTGCGCTATCGGCGCATCAATTCCACCTTGACGCCAACGCCCCACGATGTCTGGGATGCGTATCTGGAACAGTATGGTATTGAGGGGGTGTTTCCAGTAGCCGAAACCGAGATTGGCAATTTGGCGATTCTTCCGGCTGATGAAATTCTGTTTCCCGAGGTGGCGCGATGCCTGACGTTGCGCGGGGCGGAAATTCTCCTGCATCCCACGTCGGAAGTCTCTGGGGATGTGGCTCTGGAGGCGGCAAAAATTGCTCGAGCAGTGGAAAATAGCGTCTATCTGGTGTCTTCTAATACGGCCGGAATTGCCAATACTCCCATTCCCGAGGCTTCGGTGGATGGGGGTTCTAAGATTGTCGATTATCGAGGATTGGTTGTAGCGCAAACTGGTTCCGGGGAGAGTATGGCGGCCTATGGGGAAATTGACCTGGCTGCATTGCGCCGCTATCGACGTCGTCCCGGCTCGAAAAATCTCCTCTCTCGCCAACGGGTGGAGGTGTATGCCGAGTTGTATCGTCAGTCATCTATTTATCCGGCGAATACGATGTTGGAGGGGAAGATAGAACGAAGTCACTTTCGCCAACATCAACAGGTGGCGATAGAACGGATGAGGAATTTGGGGATGATTTGAGGTTTCTATTGCCTTGGGCGAGCAGGGGGTGAATCGATCCAGAAATTGAGAAGAAGCGAGATCGATTATTGACTCGCTCATCACAATCAAGGTAGTAGTCTGTCAAGATGCAAAAAAAGACTAATTTGGATGGGGAGACACTCGAGAAAGTTATCCCTCAAAACTAAACTGGCACAGTAGTCGGAAAAACCTTTATATATTAAGGGTTTCAGGCATTTACGAGCGGCGTTGTGAATAACTAGAGTTTAGACAAAATCTCGCTCGAACCGGCTACAAGCCTTACAGGGTAAGCGTTTTATTTTTTCGAGCGTCTCCTCACTCGTTCAACTCTCAAATCGTCTCGGAATAAGGGTTTGACGGTTTGAGCCATTAAATTTGTCTAAACTCCAATGAATAATCCAGGCTAAGCTTCTGAGAAATACCCGAAGCCTCCGAAACCCTCCGAAGCTTCCAAAAAGCCTCCAAAACCTCTCCCAAATACCCGACTCGAGGTACGATCGGGACTTGAACTTATCGCGGATGGGAGTGATGCTGCGGGCTTTAATTTTTGATGTAGATGGAACCCTCGCGGAAACGGAACGAGATGGTCACCGCATTGCTTTCAATTGGAGTTTTGCCGAAGCGGGACTGGACTGGAATTGGTCGAGCGAGCTATATGGGGAGTTGCTGGCGGTGTCGGGGGGGAAGGAACGGATTCGATATTATCTCGATCGATATCGACCCGATTTCCAAACATCCCTTCAACCCCCGATCGATTTAGATACGTTTATCGTCAACCTCCACGCCGCCAAAACTCAGCATTACCGGAACTTACTCGATCGAGGGGCGATTCCGTTGCGGTGGGGGGTGCGGCGACTGATTGACGAAGCCCGCAACGGGGGCATACGATTGGCGATCGCTACCACCAGTG
This sequence comes from Zarconia sp., assembly GCF_057467645.1. Taxonomy (NCBI): domain Bacteria; kingdom Bacillati; phylum Cyanobacteriota; class Cyanophyceae; order Oscillatoriales; genus Zarconia; species Zarconia sp. The sequence goes on along the minus strand of NZ_JBRJXU010000134.1, from coordinate 44,853 downwards.
CTTTACCTAATGCCATGGCACTGCTCGATCGCACCCTCGATCCAGCTTGGTTTGAAGTCATCGCCGCGGGAGATATCGTTCCGAAGAAAAAACCCGCACCGGATATTTACTATTACGTCCTCAACCAGATGCAACTTGCACCTGAGGAGTGTTTGGTTTTTGAGGATTCCCATCACGGCTTGCAGGCAGCAGCCCAGGCTGGGTTAAAAACCATAGTCACATACAACAATTACACTCAAACTCAAGATTTTTCCGAGGCGGTACTGGTGCTGAATCACCTCGGAGAACCCGATCGACCTTTTACGGTTCGGGCGGGAGATGCGGGCGATTGTCGTTACTTCGATCTGGCGTTAGCCATCCGTCTGGGGGTATAAATAGGGTTTTGGGTTCGAGATGAAGAGGATGAAAAATGTGAGGTGAGTTTCTAGGCGGTGAAGTCCGCATCCGGACTTCACGCAAACTCGAACGAGTCTTCCTAGCGCCGAAGCTTGTCCTGCTGGCTGATAAAAATCAGACCGACTGTAGCTGGGATAACGACAATAACCGTACCGGCTAGCAGACTGTAGAAAAAGTTCGTTAAAGAAGGTGTAAGAGCTGCTAACAAGCTGTAACAGTTGGTTAAATCGGGTGTCATAATTGGTTTTCTTTCAATCCCTAAATGATTCTTTAGATAATTTTAACGATGAGCTGCACGCTTGAGAAGTCGATCGGGAGATTCAATGGGAGAGATCCGACGAAACTTCCACCCACCAACCCTTAGAATAAAGATGAAATTCAGTTACAAAGCTTCATAAACCATGAGTACTCTAATAATTTCCACTTGGACTCTGGGCATATTTTTTACCTTAATGACCCTGCTATTCATCTTCCGCATCGTCCTGACTTGGTATCCTCAGGCAGAGTTGAGTCGATTGCCCTTCAGTTTGGTCGCTTTCCCCACCGAACCGTTTTTAGCTCCCACCCGCAAACTCGTTCCTCCCATTGGCGGCGTGGATATTTCCCCCATCATCTGGGTGGGCATTTTTAGCTTGCTGCGCGAAGTTCTTTTGGGTCAGCAAGGTTTGTTAACGCTGATGATGCATTAGTTTGGAGCATCGGAAACTTGTGGTGAATGGAAGGCTTCCGGGGCCGCAGAGGTCTGGGAAAAGTCGACCGTACGGAGTGGGAGTATCTTGCTCCCGTTTCTGCTAATCTCCCCCTTTCATCACCCCATCACTCCATCACTGCGTCTTCCCAATTCCCAATTCCCAATTCCCAATTCACTTCCCTCACGAATTCGCCATCATTTTCTCGACGAAATTGGTATAGACATCACCCCGAAGAAAGTCGGGATTTTCCAAAATTTTCTGGTGGAAGCCGATGGTGGTGGGAACACCGGTAATGGCGAATTCCCGTAACGCTCGCTTCATTCGGGCGATCGCGCTAGCCCGGTCGGGGGCCCAGACGATGAGCTTGCCAATCAGGGAGTCGTAGTAGGGGGGAATATCGTAGTCGGTGTAGACGTGGGAGTCCATGCGCACCCCAATCCCACCTGGGGGTAAGTAGCCGTTGATACGACCGGGGTGGGGGGCAAAGTTACGATCGGGATCTTCGGCATTAATCCGGCATTCGATGGCGTGTCCTCGAAGTTGAACTTCATTTTGGGTAAAGGGCAATTTCTCCCCTTGGGCGATCCGAATTTGGTGGGCGATTAAGTCCAATCCGGCGATGGTTTCGGTGACGGGATGCTCGACCTGAATCCGGGTATTCATTTCCATAAAATAGAAATTCCCAGTGCGATCGAGCAAAAACTCTACCGTCCCGGCCCCAACATAATTAATGGATTTTGCCACCTTCACCGCTGCTTTCCCCATTTTTTCCCGCAGTTTCGGAGATAGGGCCGGGCTGGGGGCTTCTTCGAGCAATTTTTGATGGCGGCGCTGGATCGAGCAGTCCCGTTCCCCCAGATGGACGGCGTTGCCGTAGCTGTCGGCGAGAATCTGAAACTCGATGTGGCGGGGGCGATCGATAAATTTTTCCAGATAGACCCCTGGATTGCCGAAGGCTGCTTCTGCTTCCCCTTGCGCCGATCGAAAGAGTTTGGGCAGTTCGCTTTCTTGATGCACTAACCGCATCCCCCGGCCCCCTCCCCCTGCCGTGGCTTTAATCATCACCGGGTAGCCAATTTCATCGGCGAGGGGAATAGCATCTTCTTCGTTTTGAATCAATCCCTCGCTGCCGGGAACCGTCGGCACGCCAATGCGCTTCATGGTTTCCCGTGCCGTCGATTTATCCCCCATTTTCAACATCGCTTCGGGGGTCGGTCCGATAAATTCAATCTGGTGATCGGCGCACATTTCCGCAAATCGGGCGTTTTCGGCAAGGAAGCCATAGCCCGGATGGATGGCGTTGGCGTTGTGGGTGAGGGCTGCCGAAATGATATTGGGAATATTCAGGTAGCTTTTACTACTGGGGGGTTCGCCAATGCACACCGCTTCATCGGCTAATTGTACGTGCAGGGCGTGCCGATCGATGGTGGAGTGAACCGCAACGGTGGCAATCCCCATCTCCTCGCACGTTCGGAGAATCCGCAGGGCGATTTCTCCTCGGTTGGCAATCAAAATTTTGGAAAACGGCATTTTCGGACTCTTACGAGGATACTGGGGAATTTTCTGGGGGAAACTGAAAACCCCCGTCATTTATAGGGGAGAGTCTCAAGTAACAGGTCGGTCGCTATCCCCTTTGACCTTAAAACTTTGCAACTTTTAGAGATTTGATAGCTTCAAAGGTCACCATTATGCTAAATTACCATAAGACAGCGATCCGACGCGCGCTTAACGCGGATGTGGTGGAATCGGTAGACACGCACGCTTGAGGGGCGTGTGGAGCAATCCTTGCGAGTTCGAGTCTCGCCATCCGCATCGTTAAATCGAAAACCCCAGAATTTCTATCAGAGGTTCTGGGGTTTTGTATTATTTGCAGGTTTTTAACTGCGATTGAGGTGGAGACGCTCCGGACGTGGCGATCTCAAATCCGGTTGACTAACCATAATTCTGGTGGATGTGAGCGGGCAATCGCGGTGGGAGAAAGTGACTCGTGGGGTTTGTATATTATGGCTAATTACCCAGATCTGATATGAGATGGAGAATCGTTTTGACTGACCCATTGTTAATTGTTCATTGTTCATTAACAAAGATCGTCAGCAAGACCGAACTGATGAGATACTGATGCTGGAGTACCGGTAGTCCTGCGTCTCGTCCCAGACGATCGCGGGCTGAATGACCGTAAAGGGTAACCCCTCCTGGAGTTAGGGAAATTTTAACCGAATCCGGACCGTAGCGAGAGGGGGCAGCATCAACCCAATGAAAGCGCCCTCCCGGCTTCAAAACCCGCTGGATTTCCGAGAAAACCGCTTCGGGTCTGGGGTAATGCAGGAAGCTGACGGTACTGAAAACCCCATCGAATTCCCCAGCATTGAAGGGTAGCGACTCCGCAGAACCGCTAACGTAAGTCAGCCGAGAACCGTAACGGTTGCGCTGTCGGGCCTGGTTGAGCATCTCGGTCGAAAAATCTAAACCCGTTCCTTGGAGTTGTGGCATCGCTTCGGCAAGGCGGGAGAGCAAGCGCCCGGTACCGCAACCTAAATCGAGAACGCGGGGATTTTCGGGCAGTTCGACGTACTCGAGCAGGCGCTGGTGTAGGGCTTGGTAAAAGACTGAGGGCAACAGCAAATCGTAGGTTTTCGCCCACACATCAAAGACTTGCTCTTTGTTTAATCCGAAGGAAAATTGGCTTAGGGGACAGTTGGGGGATATAGGGGACATGGGGTGTATTGCAAGGAGTTAGATTCACGCTCGCCGATCGAATGTGAGTTCGGGTGATTCACCTCTTTGAGCATCAGGGTTCTCTAGGAACCGGATTTGGGATGAGAGGTTTGTTTGTCTTCTCAGTTTTGAGGGGGTTTTGAGTCGAGCAACCGTCGAAGAACCTGCCCGACGATCGCGATCGCTCTATTCCCGACACCCGACACCCGCTCGCCCCACCCTAACGAGACATAGTCTGATTCCGAACGGAGGTTATTGAGGTTGTTGGCTGAAGAAAATATCGTAGTCGTAGGAGTTACCCCAGTCCCCAACCCAGATTTTGTAGCGTCCGGCGGAGTAAGCACCGGAGAGTTCCGGCAGCACCCCATTTTCATCGTCGCCACACAACTGCTCGCCATTGGGTTGCTCCACGAGCAGGGTTACATCTCCGGGGGCATCGACCCAAATCCGCAGGAAGTCAAAATCCGATTCGAGATCTAATCGATGATCGGGGGTATTATCGATTTCTCCGCATTCTTCGGTGGTGGTAGGACCACCAGATTTGCCACTACCAGCTTGGGGGTCGGGTTGAAAGCCTGGAGAGAGTTTAAAGTCTTCAAATTGAGCGTGTTGGTGGGCGTGGGAGGTTAGCTCTTGGGGAATACCCGCTCGAACGGCTGTCGGAAATAAGGCGATTAAACCCAAGCTCGTGCAACAAAGGTGCCAAGCAACAACAGATTTTGCGGCAGATTTTGCGGCAGATTTTGCGGTCGCGTTCATGGGTAACAAGTCAGAGATAAGGTTAACTCTACTAGGATGAAGGTTATTATAGCTAAGTCTAATTTTCGAGAGCATAGCTATTGTCTCTTATAGAGGATTCAGTTCCGACATGGCCATCGAAGGCGCTCGCAAATTATTCTGGCACAATCGAAAAGACCTATTATTCGTTTTCAATTATGGCTTCGACGGTGTTGATTACCGGTGCATCTCAAGGAAGCGGTCGTGCAACGGCGTTGCGCTTTGCACGGGAAGGTTACGATGTGGTGTTGGCCGCACGAGGGCGCGATCGATTAGAAGCCGTGGCCCAAGAGGTGCGCGCTCTGGGGAGGCAGGCTTTGGCTCATTCTACCGATGTGGGGGATTCCCAACAAGTGAAGGGGTTAGTAGATGCAGCTCTCGATCGCTTTTCGCGGATTGATGTACTGGTCAACAACGCCGGCATTTGTCTGAGGGGAAAGATGGAAAAAACGACGTTAGAGGATTGGCATCAGCTCTTTCATACTAACTTTTTCGGCTACGTCTATACTATCGATGGCTTGCTGCCTCATTTTTTAGAACGCGGTTCTGGGGCGATCGTCAATGTTGGCTCTTTTGGCGGGAAAGTGCCTTTACCGAATATGACGGCTTATTGTGCGAGTAAGTACGCGGTGACGGGATTGACGGAAACCTTGCGTTTGGAATTAGAACCCCAAGGGATTACCGTTTGTGCGGTGCATCCGGGGGTGATTAATAGCGATTTCCTCGAACGGGCGATGTTTCGGGGGGACGATGGTGCGGAGTCTGAAGAACGCCGCCAGCAAATGAGCGAACTGCTCAAATCCTCTTGGGTCTCTCAGCCGGAGGACATTGCGAACGCGATTTGGAAAGCACTGCGGAACCGCCAGGGGGAAGTTGTTGTCGGTCCGGTTGTTTTGGCAACAGAAGCCTATCGACTGTTGCCAAAAGCGGTGGAGTGGTTATTTAAAATGCAAAGCTAGTGCTGCTACGCAGAATTAAAAATGCCCAATTAAAAATTTAAAATGCTTACTCTACATCGCTTTGCTGCGTTTGAGAGCTAGGTCGTTATTTCTGGGGCGCTGCACTAGAAAAATCGCGATCGCCAGGCAGACAATGAACCCTGAAGGCGGATACTGGGAGCCTTGGATGTAAAGAGGCCGGTGTTCGAGCGGACTTTCATAAACAGTCGTGGCGACGACTACAATTGCAATTTCGATCGAACTTTAGCCGGCCGAAAACTTGGTAATCAGTGCATTAATAAAATTAAAGCTCAAAAAAGATACGAACAGAAATAAGAACACAAATAAGGTAATGCTAAAGGTTGCTCTTGCTCGACCGATTGCGCGACTTTTATTTCGGCTCATCAGAAACATAACTCCAACTAATTAAAACACTATATTTTTTAAAATACAGATTCTGAAATTATATTTCTTCTCTCGAATCATCAGTTTCGTTCTTTACATTTTTTCTGGTTTTTGGCAATATTTCTTAAAGTTAGGATTCAGAGATGGGTCATCCGTCGTCAGCGATACTCCTTTGAAGTCGGCTTACGAATGGCTTTAGATTCTGAGAACCAGCTACAATTTCAGGAATTTTGGCTTGGAAGAGGTGCAAGCTATAAGCTCGATCGAAGTTTTAAACGAACGACTGATGATTGCTCGCTAAATACTTAAACAAAAACGACCTACTCTATAAATTTGTAGTGCCTAAATGATTAGACATAAAAATAATAAAAGGAGATCGAACAAATCGACCGCCTTTTAAATAATTATCTCAAAAATTGAATTAAAAATTGAGAATTTATTTCTTTTAGGGTTACTTTTTGCGGGCAGATTTGAGCATGTCGACTAAGGTATGGTGCGCATCTTCTGCATCTTTAAGATCGCGTTCGAACTTGACGCGAACCGGGAGAGTTTCACCATTCGCCTGCACTTGTAAATTCATCCCCTGAGAATCGATCGAAACCATTGTCGCTTCTGTTGCTTCAGCACAGTTTCCATATGCCGTCGCATAGAGAACCAAGGCATCGGCATGATCTTCATTCATATGCTTGCAAATGCGATCGCTGACGGCTTCAGGAATCGTATTGGTCATGGCAAAGCACTATCCTTATCTATGAATTTTCAGAGTTTCCGTATTGTACACCGTTGGAGTCTTGTCATAACTCTACCTGTTGAAGTCAGGCACAAATCCAGCAAAAGTCAGGCACGATCGATCGCTCCACCGTCACGAACTCCGACAGAGATTCACGAAGATATAGATATCGAATTCAACGCAAAACAGATGAAACTCAACAACCGACAAACCAATGGCTTTCAATTCTTTACCGGTCGTGCCATCGTCGATGAAGCCATCGAACCGGGCAAGCGGGGACGGGTGCGATTCCGGGGTTCTTTTTGGTTCGCTTTGTGCGACTGTACCCTAACCCTGCGTCCGGGTACCACCGTACAAGTAGTGGGTCGCAATAAAACCACCCTACTGGTCGAACCCATGCCCGTGACCCACTTTCCCTGTGCCGGATAAATGGCAGTTCGTTCGGTTTCTCGAGACAGGCGGTTGCCAACAATCGCCCCCAGAAAGACTCTAACGAGGGTCATTGATTCTGTTTCATTCTAAATCTCTAGCTTCTGACCCCGCATCGATAAATCTAACAATTCGATCGGGTGTTTTAGGGGAATCTCTTTCCCTTGCAACTGTAAATGTTTTTGAATTTGCAGAGAACAACCGGGATTCGCCGACGCGATTAAATCTGCTCCCGTATTCGCTAAGTTGTCCACCTTTTGTTGTCCGAGTTCGTCGGCCACTTCCGGCTGCAGCATATTATAAACCCCCGCACTGCCACAACACAGCGATGCGTCGATGGGTTCGCGTAATTTCACACCGGGAATTTGCCGCAGGAGTTGGCGCGGTTGGGCGCTAATTTTTTGCCCGTGCAGCAAATGGCAGGCATCTTGATAGACAAGGGTTAAATCCCGATCGCAAATGGGGTGTAACTGGGCGGTTAATCCCGCTTCCACTAAAAATTCATTCACATCTTTCACCTGGGCGGAAAAGGCAATCGCTCGATCTCGATACGCCTCGTCATCCTGTAAAATATGACCGTACTCTTTCAGGGTATGCCCGCATCCAGCGGCATTGATAATCACCGCATCCACATCAGTTCCAGCGAAGCTATCGATAATTTGACGGGCGAGGGCTTGGGCTTGTTGTTCTTGCCCCTGGTGGGCGGGTAAAGCAGCACAACAGCCTTGGCTTTTGGGAATCACAACTTCGCAGCCATTCGCCGTAAGCACTCGGACTGTCGCTTCGTTCACTGGGTGGAAGAAGAAACGCTGGACGCAACCGAGCATCATTCCCACCCGAAATCGTTTCTCCCCTTGTGCTGGAATTACCTCGGGAAAAGTGGCGTTCATTGCCCCCGATGAAATTTGCGGTAAAATCGATTCCATTGCACCTAACCGGGCAAAAAGTTTGGAGAGCAATCCACTCGATCTCACCAGTTTTTGCAACCCAGATTTCTGATAGAAATAGAGGGGAAGCAGGGTTGCTTTCAGGCGGTTAGGATAAGGGAATAAATTGAAAATAAGGGTGCGCAAAAGACGATCGTCTGTCGAGCGAGAAACGTTGCGTTCGACCTGGGGGCGGGTGGCGGCAATCAGCTTGTCGTATTGTACCCCCGACGGGCAGGTGGTGACGCAAGCCAAACATCCCAAACAGGTATCAAAATGTTCTGATGCCGTCTCTAAATCTGCCTCCCCTTTATTGATGGCATCCATCATATAAATACGCCCCCGAGGGGAATCCATTTCTGTCCCCAATACTCGATAACTGGGGCAAGTGGACAGGCAAAATCCACAGTGAACGCAAGTATCGATTAAGGATTGTTTGGGGGGATGTTGTGTATCGAAATTCGTGGTTGCCAGGTCTTCAAAATGGGGGTTTTGCCCGAGAAAGTTGCTCTCTTTAGCGGGCTTGAGAGAGTTTGTGGCAATTTTATTTTCAGAGGATTGCATTTTTGTCAAGAGTTAATCTCGTTTTTTCGATTTTTTTTAAACTGAATCTGATTTCGATCGCATGATGCATTTATATTATTGAGTCAATGCGATCGGCTATATAACAGTTCGTACCCTTTTGATTACAAATGTTCAGTCATGGGGAATAGGAAATAGGGAATAGAAAAAACTATTTTTTCCATCGTGTAAACAAACCAGTGCGAAGCGGTACAGATTGTCAGGTTTGAGCTGAGAGCTGACAGCACGAAAAATTTGCCTACACTAAAAATCGATCGGGATTGAGAATGTTTTGCGGATCGAACTTCTGTTTGATGGTTTTCATGATACCGATCGCATTCCCGCTATAGCCCCAAAGATCGAGTTTTGGCTTAACAGAAATTGGAGCTTCCAGAACGCTCAAAAATCCCCTTTTCCCCTCCAATGCCGATCGCAACCTGGAGATTCGATCGAGATAAAATTTCCCGTTCTTGCCGTTCATTTGTACCCGTCCCAACCCACACCCGCCATGAACGATGCCAATGGCATTTTCGGGTAAAATCTTGTCGAGTAAGGTCAAAATAGAAACCGCTTCAGTGGGGATAACTCCTATTTTGCCGGTAATTTGAGTGTCTCGATCGCCCGATTCCATTAGAATTCGCGATCGCTGCCATAAGTCCGTCTCCGCATCATCCCGAAAAGTTTGATGTTGCAACTCTAATTTGTTAGCAACTTCCAAAACGCGATCGGACTGTTCCGTTACGCTTTCAGGTAAACTTTGAAAGCGCACCATCAACCCCATGGCATTGCCTACCCCCAAACCAGTTGCAAATCCGGTGGAAAGGAGGTCAACGGCGGTGGGAGTGAGGGCGGAGGAAAGAATCGTTTGCGCGGCAGAAGCGATTGCATTACCCGTTCCCGTCAGTACCAACGTTGCCGACGCTTCTGGAATCGGATAAACCCGAAACGTCATCTGGGTGACGATTCCCAGGGTGCCGTAAGACCCCGTCAGCAGCTTCATCAAATCGTATCCGGCAACGTTTTTCACCACCCGTCCCCCGGCTTTGACAAGTTCGCCATCGTGGCGGCAAAATGAAATCCCCAGGAGTTGGTCTCGGACGCTGTTGTAGCGATGTCGCCAGCTTCCGCCGTCCCCCGTCGCCATGATGCCGCCAATGGTAGCTTGGTGTGCGTAGGCCGGATCGATGGCTAAAAATTGGTTGTTCTGTGCCAGCAGGTTCTGAATATCGGCAAACTTCATCCCAGCTTCCACCGTCAGGGTAAACTCCTCCACGGCATAGTCGATAACCCGGTTCAACCGCTGAGTACTGACGACCAGATTGGCACCTTCCGCCAATCCCCCCCAGTGGAGTTTGCTGCCTTCCCCCGTGGGTAACACCCGCCATCGATTGCGATTCGCCAGTGCCATCACTTTTCCCAGTTCCGCTGGGGTTTGGGGAGAAACCATCAGTTCCGGTTGTACTCCAGGGGTAACAGCTGCCAAAATCTGCTGGCGTTTCTGTAATGGCAAGTCTTCCCAATAGCAGAGGCGATCGCGATCGAGAATTTGTGTCAGTTCTGTCAGTTCTGCGGCTATGGCACCCATGCTGTCCCTTATCCGATGTCTTTGAAGCTAATACCATCATCCTACAGGTTTTGGGTGGTTCGGGGTTTTGGGGAAGCTTTGGGGACGATCCCAGAACCGTGAATTTTTAATTGTTAATTCTTAATTCACGCGGTGTGCGCTCTTTTTGCACTCGAAAGGATGGTGAGCGAGTTGAAAAGTCTCCCTTTTCCCCTTTCCCCCGTGGGAGAGGATTTTGGAGAATTAAGTTGCACATGGCGTTAATTCTGCATTCTCAACTCTCGGGAAAGATCGAATGGATCGAGCAAGATAATGTCAGCATTCAGCTATCAGCCGTCAGCTATCAGCTTGTTTCACCTCTCAACTTCTGGGATTTCAATGGGTTCAGCTACCACTGAATCCTAATTCCGCTCTGATAACGATAACTCTAATTCCACCCAGGCGAGGGGGCGTTTTCTGACCATCGCCGATCGCTGATAGCTAAGTGCTGAATGCTTACAAGATAATGATAAGCTAGAGCGAAGATAAAGGGGGGTTTCAAACCGTTGTTTCGGATTAAATTCAGACCCCAATCCCGCCCTCAGAGTCGCGCATCGCATTCTTGTCCACTCAATTCTCTCAATCGCAAATTTGGAGTTCGCAAATGAGCATTCGCTTTGACGTTTCCGAAGCATTTATGGCCGTCGGAATTACAATTATTTCCGCAGACGAGCGCTGTACGGCTAAAGAAACGGCGATGATGCTGGAAATGTTTAAAAGCCTCGATCTTTTGAGGGTTGACCCCGACGAAGACTATGAAGAAGCCTGGGAAGCCCTATTCGATCGCACCTTAGCAAAAATCGATCGTTTGTTTCCCAATCGCGATCTATCCCTGAGCGATGCTCAACTCACCCTACTCATTTCAGTCATTTATCAGTCCGTCCCTAAAGATCATGCCGACATGCTCTTTCGCCTCGCCGTTGCCGTTGCCGTTGCCGATGGTATAGAACCCCGAGAACTCGATATCATCAAGCGGTTGAAAAAAGCGTTTAAAATCGATCCGGAACTGACGCGGAAAATTGTCGCCGAGAGTAAGGCGATGGCATTGAAATCTTAGCAGGAATTTGGAAAGGAGAGGGGTTGAGCCAGGATTGATTCAGACTTCTACTTAAGCATTCAGCGATTGGCCGCCAGCCATCAGCTTCAAAGGGGTCTGAAGAGCTGACTATTTAGCTCTTCGAAGCCGCACGATGCGTTATTGAGGTGAGAGAACTTCAACGAATACTGACGGTGTTGAATTCAAACGTCGATCGCTGACGGTTCAATGCTGACCTTCGACTCATCCCCTCCAATACCCGGTACTTTTTAGAGTTGTTCGTCGGTATTCTCTAAATTACAGCACTCGACGAACGGTTCTCGAGCAATCGTTGCCAAACCCACATCTTCCGATTGAAGTAAGTCTTCCCACTGCTGTTGAAGCTCGATGTTATTGGGTTGAGAATCGATGAGGTCGGCGAGAATGGCGATGGTTTCGTGCCAAACCCCTTTCGTACCGTATGCGACCGCTTGTTCGAGGGGAGTGGCATTTTCTAAATTCCCCACCAGTTCCGAATCCGCTTCCATCCGTTGGATGCTTCCTGCAGCAAAGGGGAAGCGCACGTCGATTTCACTCGACTCATCCAATGCCAAACTCACATACCATGAATAAGTCTGACCCACTTCGAGCGGGGGTCGATCTTCAGGTAGTTCTAACTTTACAATTCCCGGTGCGTTCGGGATTGCAAATCGGGTTTCGTACACGATTTCCTGGTCGCCATCCTCTTCATACAGACTGAACTCGGCATAATTGCAATCCGAGTCGGGAACGTAAACGAAAAAAGCCGGATGAGAGTCAACGGTCAATCCCACACCATTTTGAGGAAGCAGGAGCGTTAGTCCGGAACTCGAACGCCGGTTGCAAACCTGAGAACTACGGGTTCCTCCACCGACTGAATTACTCGGCACGCTGTCACCGCCATCAGGAGACTCAAAAACCACTTGGTATGCTAACTCATCGAGATGCCGTTCGAGTCGGCCATTGGGAAGCGTATCGAGACCACCCGCAGACACTGGGAAACCCATGGTTCCCCCTAATGCTAGAACGGCCAAACCCATTGGCAAGTGCAAGCGAATTTTTTCGATCGACATAATCTTACTTTTCTCCCTAGTGAATCGTCACGGTTCTAGAATTTAGGATGTAGATGGTCTTTGTTGGGGTTTACGGAATTTGTTGAGTCCGAACCAATGAAACTCTAAATTATCCGTTATCTGTGCACCTTCCCCCCCATTCTCAGTTTACCGATAACAACTCAGTCTTCCAACCGGGTTGATAATAAGTCCGGTGTAAAATGATCACTGCAAACAGACAAAAAATATTCCTCAATTCGATTCTATCAGCTTTATTTTTCTCTAAGGTACCCGACCGGGGTACTATAAAATTTAAAACTTTCAATCGCGATCGATGTTCTGGAGCGTCAAACCCAAGAAAAATCGAAATTGCAAAATTTACCAGATTATTCTGGCGGTTTCGGAATAAAAAAGATAAAATGTTCCCTCAAATGAAAAAAATAAATTTCAATCGTTATATTTAAAGTCTAAATCAAATTAATCCATTCACTTTCTGGGATTAAAGTGCACTGGGCAATCGTCAATTTAGTCAGTCCATCACCTCGCATTTGAGAACGACTCTCCTTCGATTTTCCAACAATTCAGATCCACTCCGCTTTAGACATCCCACAATCGGTCATGAGATAGCAGTTGCCAGCAGGGGGAGGACTCTCCTCTTCACAAGTGTAGGTTTTTTACTCAGGGGTGAGTCGGTACTTTCTGAGTGGGCAGAAACGATGCTCAAACAACCATGATTCGATCGCCCTCGAATAATTCACGGAGAAAATGTCAATGGGAAGCGAATGAAAAACCTTGATTTGAGCGACTTTGGTAAAAAATCTACACTTGTCAGGGACTCTCCTCCCCCACTCCCCTTGCAACCCCGGCTCCCCCTGCTCCTCTTGAGCGTCTATCAATTCGTAGAACTATGGCCATAGATGGGGGAACGAAAAAATTTTGGAAATTACGCTCTTCAATGTAAGCAAACCGAGGCGATTGTGAGACACTATCCACAAGGGAATTGCCAAATTCCTCGCGAGCCGTTTAGATTGTGCGTTCATGCAACTAAAAACCCCCCTGCGTCGAACCAAAATTGTCGCCACCATCGGCCCGGCAACCAGTAGCCCAGAAGTCTTGAGGGCGCTGATTGGCGCTGGAGCAACCACCCTGAGGCTAAACTTCTCCCACGGGACTCACGAAGACCACCAGCGCAGTATTCGCTTAATTCGCCAAACCTCCTTCGAGCTAAACCAACCCGTCGGCATTCTCCAAGACCTGCAAGGTCCGAAAATTCGTCTGGGACGCTTTGAAAACGGCTCCATCCAACTCAAAGAAGGAGATCCGTTCACCCTGACCAGCCAATCTGTTGTCGGCACTCAAACCATCTCCTCTATTACATACGAACCCCTGGCCCGAGAAGTTCCCGAAGGGGCGATGATTCTGCTCGACGACGGACGGGTGGAAATGCAGGTGGAAAAAATCGATCGCGCCGCCGGAGAACTCTACTGTCGGACGGTGGTTGGGGGGAAACTCTCCAATAACAAAGGGGTCAACTTTCCCAAAGTTTACTTGTCGGTGAAAGCCCTAACGGACAAAGATCGTAAGGATTTGATGTTCGGACTCGATCGCGGCGTAGATTGGGTGGCCTTGAGCTTCGTGCGCAATCCCCAGGATGTCCTCGAAATTAAAGAACTCATTTCCAGTGCCGGGAAAAACGTGCCGGTGATTGCCAAAATCGAAAAACACGAAGCCATCGAGCAAATGGAGGAAGTTCTCTCCCTATGCGACGGGGTGATGGTGGCACGGGGGGATTTGGGGGTCGAACTCCCGGCAGAAGATGTCCCCATCCTACAAAAACGGCTGATTCGGACGGCGAATCGTTTGGGAATTCCGGTGATTACCGCCACCCAGATGCTCGATAGCATGGTCTCCTCACCCCGGCCGACGCGGGCGGAAATTTCCGACGTGGCTAACGCCATTCTCGACGGTACCGATGCGGTGATGCTCTCCAACGAAACCGCCGTCGGGTCTTATCCCATTCGCGCCGTAGCAACGATGGCCCAGATTGCCGTGCGCATCGAAAAGGAACAAATTACTCAAAATATTACTAACGTCGATGATACGGGGCGATCGGTTCCCAACGCCATCAGCCAAGCCGTGGGTCAAATTGCCTCTCAACTGGAAGCCTCGGCAATTATGACCCTCACCAAAACCGGTTCGACGGCTCGCAACGTCTCCAAGTTTCGACCCGATCGCCCCATTCTAGCAGTAACGCCCCATATGGACGTGGCGCGACGGCTACAACTGGTTTGGGGAGTCAAACCGTTGTTGGTGTTAGATTTGCCCTCCACCGGGCAAACCTTCCAAGCGGCACTCAGCGTCGCTCAAGAAAATGAGTTGCTCTCGGAAGGGGATTTGGTGGTGATGACGGCTGGAACTTTACAGGGGGTCGCCGGTTCGACGGACTTAATTAAAGTCGAAGTGGTGACGGCGGTTCTGGGTCAAGGCATTGCCCTGGGTCAAGGCTTAGTCAGCGGTCCGGCACGTATCGCTCGCAGCGTTTTGGAAGTCGGAAGCTTCAATCCCGGCGAAATTCTGGTAACCCCCCGCACCAGTGCGGATTTTGTGGATGTGATTCGCAAGGCCGCTGGAATCATTACCGAAGACGACAGCCTCAAGAGCCATGCGGCGGTCATCGGCTTGCGGTTGGGGGTTCCGGTGATTGTGGGAGTGAAAAATGCCACCCAACTGATTCGCGACGGCGCGATTCTCACCCTGGATTTGGAGCGAGGATTAATTTATTCCGGTGCCCTAGGGGGGTAGGGAATTCGGAGGCGCGGAATTATCGCCATATTCAGTGACCTTAGGACAATTTAGTGCGAATGCGTGCGCGTGTGCGGAGCATACAAACATCTTGCTCGCATTTCCAATCGATCTGGCCAAAAAATATCCTAACCCGTCTGAGTACCGCGATAAATTAGAGATGGGGTGACATTCCAGACGGGGTGAATCGCGAGTCGTCAATTTTTTACGATCGATTCACTCTCCCTAATGCTCCCCCTGCGTCCCCTGCCCCCGCAACCTCCATTGCCGATGATGAATTTAGAATTCGATCGCGCTGAAGCATTTATGGCATTGGGTTTAGCGATCGTCGCTGCCGATGGCGAAATTTTGGCAGCAGAAACGGGCTGTTTGCAAGAGGTCTTTGAGATGCTCGCTCCGATTTCTGCCCAAGATAAAACAGAATTTGAAAACAAGTATTTAGAAATATTTGAGTCAACATTTGAAAAGCTTTATAGTGCCTTTCCAAACGAAAACTTAATCCTCAACGAACCGGAACTCGATCGCTTAATCTTGGCAATTCTAACGGTGATTTCCGAAGCAGAACGAGGTCAATTACTCGAACTAGCCATGCGAGTGGCTCTAGCTGACGGTTTAGATCGGCGAGAAGAAAAGATTATCGATCGACTCCAACAACATTTAAAAATATCACCGGAAGTCATTCGTCAGATCCGGGAAAACTGTGAGTATCCAATTTGTTAAAAATTCCCGATTTTTCGGTAAATTCTGTTAAAAATAATAGTAATACACTCAAGAGACAATTAGTCCGCAATCGATGACCGAAGACGAACGAAAGATGGCTCCCTACGGAGCCTGGAAATCTCCCATTACCTCAAGCTTAATTGTATCGGAAACCATTGGTTTGGGGGGAGTGGCAACAGATGGAGAGCGGGTCTACTGGCTTGAAGGCCGACCCGCAGAAGGGGGACGGAACGTGTTGGTAAGCCGCACCCCAGACGGTCAGACCCAAGATATCACCCCAAAGGGTTTTAACGTGCGAACCCGCGTTCACGAGTACGGTGGCGGCGCGTTTGCCATCAAGAACGAAACGGTTTATTTTTCTAACTTTGCTGACGGTCGACTGTACGCCCAAACCCCGGACAGCGAACCTAGAGCAATCGTTGGGGACGCCAAACTGCGCTACGCGGACATGCGGATCGATACCCCGAGAGATCGCCTCATCTGCGTGCGAGAAGACCATACCGGAGACGGGGAAGCACTCAACACCATCGTTAGTATCGATCGGGCAACTGGCAAAACCGATGTTCTGGTTTCAGGCAACGATTTTTACGCCTCCCCCTCCTTGAGTCCCGACGGATCGCAACTAGCGTGGTTGACCTGGAACCATCCCTGTATGCCTTGGGATGGCACCGAGTTATGGGTAGCGACCATTGGGGAGAATGGGACAGTTGAGAACCCGCAAAAAGTCGCCGGTAGCAAGACCGAATCGATTTTCCAGCCTCAATGGTCTCCTGATGGGGTGTTGTATTTCGTCAGCGATCGCACGGATTGGTGGAATCTCTATCGCTGGAGGGACGGGGCGATCGAACCCTTGCATCCCATCGCCGCGGAATTCGCCACTCCCCAGTGGGTGTTCGGAATGTCAACCTACGCCTTTGCTGGAGACGGGCGTATCGTTTGTACCTATACCCAGCAAGGATTGTGGCATCTGGCAACGATCGATACGACAACGAAAGAATTTCGCCCAATCGAAACCCCTTACACCCAAATTTCCGGCATCACCGCAGCGGGCGATCGGGTGCTGTTCCTGGGGGGATCGGCCGATCGGGCGACGGCGATCGTTCAACTGGATTTAGCCACCCAGACAAGCGAAATTCTGCGGCAATCGACGCAAATCGATCTCGACCCCGGCTATCTTTCGACGCCCAAGCCGATCGAATTTCCCACGGAAAACGGTACCACGGCCTTTGCCTTTTTCTATCCCCCCACCAATCGAGACTACAGTGCCCCCGAGGGAGAAAAACCGCCGCTGCTGGTGAAAAGTCACGGCGGCCCCACCGCGAGTACTTCTACCAGTCTCCGTCTCTCGATTCAATACTGGACCAGTCGCGGCTTTGCCTTCCTCGATGTCAACTACGGCGGCAGTACCGGCTACGGACGGGAGTACCGCCAGCGGCTGCAAGGCAATTGGGGAATCGTCGATGTCGATGACTGTGCCAATGCGGCGCGGTACGTTGCCAAACGCGGATGGGTCGATGGAGGACGACTGGCGATCGCCGGTGGCAGTGCGGGGGGCTACACCACCTTGGCTGCCCTCACCTTTCGAGATGTATTTAAAGCGGGGGCAAGTTACTACGGAGTCAGCGATTTGGAAGTTCTGGCAACCGATACCCATAAATTCGAGTCGCGCTACCTCGATGGTTTAATTGGTCCTTATCCGGAACGCCAAGATTTGTATCAGGCGCGATCGCCGATTCATTTTACCGATCGCCTCTCCTGTCCGACGATCTTTTTCCAGGGTCTCGAAGATAAAGTGGTTCCCCCCAACCAAGCCGAGATGATGGTGGCAGCTTTGGAGAAAAAAGGGCTACCGGTGGCTTACGTTCCCTTCGAGGGGGAACAGCATGGATTCCGCAAGGGGGAAAATATCAAGCGTGCCCTCGATGGTGAGTTTTATTTCTACTCCCGCGTCTTCGGTTACCAACCGGCAGAGGATTTAGAACCGATCGAGATTGCCAATGGTTAATTGAGGTGAGTGAAAATCTACGGAATCCGTGTTCGAGAAGGTAGATCCCAGCTGAAAACGGAGTAGATATTTTCAGGGTGGGTTGTTTTTGGTGCGGGGATTAGACTTGCCATGACTAACGACCCACCTACTTCGGGCTTGCTGAATAAGTCAGCCGCCCCTTGCTCACTAGCTCATAAATCATCCCGCTCCCTAGCTCCTATGGTTATGTGTAGGTTGAGGGTGCAAAAAAACGATTTTTGCGGAAACCCTTGATACATCAAGACTTCGACTGAAAATAACTGTGATGACCTGCCGAACCTGGCTTTCAAGGGTTGTTCAAGGCACGATCTCCAAGTTTTGTCCTGTACTCAGGTCGGGGGCGATAATTTCTCCAGAACCGGAATTGTCAGTATTTCACCGAACTCGATCTTACTTCTGCCAAATCACCAAAATCACCCCGCAGATAATGAACCCCAACCCCACCAAACGAATCGGGGGAATGGTTTCGTTGAACACAAAAAACCCCAGCAGCACCGAAATCACGTAAACTAAAGCGATCGCCGGTCCTGCCACGCTGAGGTTCACCTTTGTCAGCAAGAGAATATAGGCGAGTGCCCCTACCCCATAACAACACAAACCACTGACGAGTTCGGGGGTCGTGACGATACTCCAGATATAGCCGATGGCATCGCGGGCGTTAACGGTTCCTAACTTCAAAGCCCCGGATTTGAGAAGATATTGCCCCACAGCGTTGGTTAATATTGAAATGAAGAACAAACCAAATTCTTGGGGGGTCATATCATATCAGGATAGCGACGGGTCTTGGGGTGGATGAAGCGATCGCACGGGAAGGCAGCCCGATCGCAGTTTAATTTTGGCGATCTCCTCGACCGTCTTCGGCTTGCCCGCCAGACAATCGCAGTATCTTTAAAAATACACTTCACAAAACATCATTATAGTTGAGACCCACGAAACTTTTATGACCGGTACCGTTAAATCCTCTTATACTGACGAACAAACTGCGGCATGGCTGCGGGGCTTGCTAGCGATTGCCTGGGCAGATGGCAACTTCGACGAAGAAGAGCAAAAAGCGATCGCTGCTCTCACTCAAGAAGAGATTCCCTTTGACCTGGCCAATCTCAAACCCATTTCCCCCGAAGATTTGGCAGCCGTTCTCGGTTCGGATGAAACGATCGCCCAAAACTTCCTGAGAACGGCGGTGATGGTAGCCCTGGCCGATGGCATCTATACCGCTTCTGAGGACGAAGTGCTGCACCAATTTTGCGTCGCCCTCAACCAAAAAGTCGATGCGATCGATTCCCTGCGCCATACCCTCGAAGATATTCAAAAAACGGAGGCAACCGATGCATCTTCGAGTGCTGCAAGTCCTCTGCGCCCCCCCCAGGACGGACCCAGAATCAACGTTTTAGCGCCGGTTCGGGAATGGCTGGATCGTCTAGAGATGGAAGATCCCAAGGTTGCCCGATTTTTGTGTAAAATGATACCCTCTCAATGTCCGTTCGAGCGGGATGTCAAGCTGTTCGGTCGCAAGATCGTTCACATTCCCCCCATGTGTAAGCTCAATCCCCTTTACGAACAGTTAGTGGGTTTGCGCTTTCGGGCCCTGTCCTATCTCGCTGATGAATGCGAGGAAGATGTTACGCCTTATCTGTAACGAGAGGTCGGGGGAACGCTCGTTATCCCTCTCAAAACGCTGACGGGTTACCCCATAACGCCACGTGCTACTCAATTCTCCCACACCCCATCGAGCGGGAAAAGGGGGAATCGATCTGCTCGGTCACTCCGTGACTTGGCATTCAGTTGTACGTGGGGTCAACAAGAATAGACACATTACCGATCGCAGACCGTTGAATCCAAACCATAAGTTCGCCGTACTGCGCTCGGTAATTTAAGCGAGAAAACGATGCAATTTATCGATCGGGTTGAAGTTGAAGTCGAAGGTGGAAAAGGCGGCGATGGCATCGTTTCCTTTCGCCGCGAGAAATACGTGCCTGCTGGCGGTCCTTCCGGCGGTAATGGCGGGCGAGGGGGGTCTGTGGTTCTGGTGGCAACCGAACGCCTGCAAACTCTCCTCGATCTAAAATACGCCCACCGCTTCAAAGCCGATGATGGCAAACGGGGAGGTCCGAGCAATCGTACCGGGGCCTCGGGAAACGATCGCATCCTCGAAGTGCCCTGCGGAACCATGGCCTATAATGCCGAAACCGGCGATGTCATCGGCGATCTAGTCACACCCGGTCAGTCGTTGTGCGTCGCGGCTGGGGGCAAAGGGGGGTTGGGCAACAAGCATTTCTTGAGCAACAAAAATCGAGCACCCGAACATGCCCTACCCGGACTTCCCGGCGAAGTTTGCCAACTGCGTTTGGAGTTGAAACTCCTGGCAGAGGTGGGGATTATCGGACTGCCGAATGCCGGTAAATCGACGCTGATTGCCGCTCTGTCTGCCGCCCGACCGAAAATTGCCGATTATCCTTTCACCACCTTAATTCCGAACCTCGGTGTGGTGCGCAAGCCTACGGGAGATGGAACGGTGTTTGCCGATATCCCCGGACTGATCGAAGGGGCCCATTTGGGTGCGGGGTTGGGTCACGAGTTCCTGCGCCATATCGAACGAACGCGCCTGTTATTACATATAATTGACGTCACCACTAAAGATCCGATCTCCGAATATCAAGTGATTCGAGACGAACTTGCATCTTACGGTCGGGGGTTGACCGATCGCCCGCAGATTATCGCCCTCAATAAAATGGATGCAGCCGATCGCGACGAAGAAGAAATCGATGCGATCGCGACCCAGTTGCACGAACTCACCGGCGATTTGGTGTTTCGAATTTCTGCTGTTTCCCGGCTGAATCTCGATGCTCTGTTAAACGAAATTTGGCAAGGTCTCGATGCATTGGCTGAGCGAACTACTGTTTAAGGACGCTCCGGAGGCTCAGAGGGGGAGATGGGGAAAAGCATCGCAACAGACCCATTGTCAATTGTCAATTGTCCATTTCCCCGTAGGAACTCCGCTGCCGATAATCACCGCAATCGATCGCATCTTCCGACATGGCAATCGTCGGGTTCACCGGGCACTTGAGGCGATGGTCGTTGGTGAAGAAGATACAATTCGCACAAGGAATTTGGTGCATCTGTTTGGCCTGTTCGACTCCCGAGGAAATCGCCGAGTGCAGGTTCATCACCAGGGTGGCGATCGCCACCCAAGCACAGACAAAGCAGATGGGAACCAGGAAGGGTTCGAGGGTCTGAAGAAGCGGATGTAGCATTAAGAGAAACTATCGGTAGGAGTCCACAGCGATCGTCGTTGGGTTTTCGACCGATACGGTTGGCTTCTGAGCCGCAGTACTTTATCTTGTTACTCGATCGGCAACCCATCAGCAATTCTAATACACCCGATTAATAAATTCGATGAACATTAAAAAGAGCTAAAACCCGATCGGTGAACCGTAGTTTTGTGAGATCATTGAAAACTGCAACTAAAAAATGTTCCTAATTTTACAATTTTCGGAGACCTAACTTATGGCCCTTCAACTCGGCGATAAAGTCCCTGATTTCACTCAAGACTCCTCTCAAGGCACCATTAATTTTTATGAATGGGCTGGAGATAGCTGGGTCGTTTTATTCTCCCATCCCGCCGACTACACCCCCGTCTGCACGACGGAACTCGGGGCAGTTGCCAAACTCTCCTCGGAGTTCGAAAAGCGTGGCGTTAAAACCATCGCCCTCAGTGTCGATAGTGCCGAATCTCACCAAGGCTGGATTGGAGACATCAACGAAACCCAGTCCACAACAGTGAACTATCCGATTTTGGCAGATCCCGATCGCAAAGTCTCGGATCTTTACGGTATGATTCACCCCAACTCCCTCAACAACCTCACGGTTCGTTCTGTTTTCATCATCGATTCGAGCAAGCGGCTGCGTTTGACGATTACCTACCCTGCGAGCACCGGACGCAATTTCGATGAAATTCTGCGCGTCATCGACTCCCTGCAACTCACGGACAACCACAGCGTTGCCACCCCCGTGAACTGGAAAGATGGCGATGATTGCGTCGTCGTGCCTTCTATCTCTACGGAAGATGCGAAGCAGAAATTCCCCAAAGGTGTCGAGGAAATTAAGCCCTATCTGCGCATGACTCCGCAGCCGAACAAGTAAGACTGGGCTGACGCTAGTCGTACCGATAAAGCATGATGGGTCGGGGCGAATTGTATTCGCCCTTTTGTTTGAAAAACTTTTCGTCCGAGTGCGCTTAAATACTGGAGTTTAGACTAAACGATGGGATCTCCGTCGGAATCCACCTCGCCTGTGAGTAAATAGACACTCTGGGCAGTTGCCGATCCATTCTAAACAGCCGAATCAGGGACATCTTGCCCAGATGCCCCTAGAAAATTCAATTCGAAGATTCAACCAGCCCTAACCCTTCGGCTTATTCGGTTTAAACGTCGAAGCCACGTGCAACTCCTTCAACTGCTTGGCATCTACGCTAGCCGGCGCATCTGTAAGCAAACACCGGGCTTGCTGCGTCTTCGGAAAGGCGATCGCGTCCCGAATCGATTCTTCCCCTGCCATCAGCATCACCATCCGATCCAAACCGTAGGCAATACCGCCGTGGGGTGGGGTTCCGTACTCGAAAGCTTCAAGCAAGAATCCAAACTTAGCGTTGGCTTCCTCTTCCGATAATCCGATCGCCTCAAATACCCGTTCCTGGACCTCTCGCTGGTAAATTCGCAGGCTGCCGCCCCCGATTTCCGTGCCGTTGTAGACTAAATCGTAAGCTTGGGCGCGGGCGGTTTTTAGGTCGTCGATATCTTCGGGATAGGGGGCTGTGAAGGGGTGGTGCAGGGCTTCGAGGCGCTTCTCGTCGGCGTTCCACTCGAACATCGGAAACTCGACGATCCACAGCAAATCGATTTTGTCATCGTCGATTAAGCCTAACTGCCGGCCGATAACCAACCGTAAGCGATCGAGGGTTTTATTCGCCGTTGCTGCATCTCCTGCCGCAAACAGTAGCAAATGACCGGGTTGCGCACCGGTTCTGGCGAGCAATTCATCCTTTTGTTCGGCACTTAAATTATCTTTAATCGCCCCGATGGTATCGATTTCGCCGCCTTCTTTCACCCGAATATAAGCCAGTCCCCGCGCCCCGGCTTCGCTGGCTTCTTTAAATAAATCCCCACCCGGTTTAATCCGCACGTTGGAAATAACCGAATCCGCGCCGGGAATCGGCAGAATTTTAACGATGCCCCCGGCTTTCACCGCATTGGAAAATACTTTAAATCCGGAATCCTTCATCAAATCCGACACGTCCACCAGCTCCAACCCGAACCGAGTATCCGGCTTATCGGAACCGTAGCGATCCATGGCTTCGGCGTAGGTGAGGCGGGGGAAGGGACGGGGAATATCAACACCTTTGACGGTTTTGAACAGATGACAAACCAGGGCTTCGTTGAGTTCGAGAATTTCCTCCTGGGACATGAAACTCATTTCCATATCCAACTGGGTGAATTCCGGCTGGCGATCGGCCCGCAAATCCTCATCCCGGAAGCATCGGGCAATTTGATAGTAGCGATCGACCCCCGACACCATCAACAGTTGTTTGAACAGTTGCGGCGACTGCGGCAGGGCATACCATTCCCCCCCGTTGACTCGCGACGGCACCAAATAATCCCGCGCTCCCTCAGGAGTCGATCGGGTTAGAATTGGAGTTTCCACTTCCATAAACTGGCGATCGTCTTCTAAAAAGCGGCGGATGGATTGAATAATTTGGTGGCGCAGTTGGAGATTTTTCGCCATCCTCTCGCGCCGCAAGTCCAAATAGCGATACTTCAGGCGCAACTCTTCTTTAACCGATTCCCCCTCAGCAGTCGAAACCTGGAACGGCAATTGTTTGCCTACCCCGTTGAGAAGTTCGAGTTCGTCGGCATAAACTTCAATTTCCCCGGTGGGGAGTTTGGGGTTGAGGGAGTCTTCAGGCCGCTGGGTCACCCGTCCCGTCACCCGCACTACGTACTCGTTACGTAGGGCTTCGACTTTTGCATAGGACTCGGGGGTGCGTTCGGGATCGCCGACGATTTGCACCACTCCCGCGCGATCGCGCACATCTACGAAAATCACCCCCCCGTGGTCGCGACGGCGATCGACCCAGCCACAAAGGGTGACGGTTTCGCCGATATGTTCGCTTCGCAGTTGTCCGCAATAGTGGGTTCGCATGGGCCGTGCCAATCTTAAAGAATTTCGATATCGTTGGGGTCAAACCTATTTATTATGTAGCATTTTCGATCGAATTCGATCTTCGATTGGCGACGCCTCGTAACGCTTCGGTGCAACTTGATTTCTGAAACCCTTGATTTTCCGTTTTCACTCGCGAGAATTTCCCAATATCGAGTCGCTCGAACCACGTGAATTCAAGACCTCAGCAAAAGTTGCACCAGCCGTTAGTATTTATTGAAGTTTGGACTATTCGATAAACAGCAACCGCAGCACGTCGGCGGTAAATGGATCTTCTCCCGCTTCGAGGGCATCGATCCAGGATTGACGTTGAAATTTGCGAGTATCGTTTTGGGCTCCTTCAACAAAGGTGGTGAAGTCGTCGATGGCACCTTCTCGATCGCCGCTCAAAGCCCGCGCTAAACCGCGACTGTCGATAATATTAATATTGTCTGGAGCCAGCGCTACCGCACTTTCGCAGGCATCGAGCACATCGCTCGCATAGCCCCAAAGACTGCCGTACCAACACAGCTTGTTCCAAGAATTCGCGCCGATGCCAAAAAATCCGTTGAGCATTTGCACTTCTTCGTAGGCAGCCAGCGCCTGTTCGATTTCTCCAAGCAGTACCAGACGCTCCGCTTCCGCCAGCAGTTCCGTCGGGGTGCGGTATCGTGCCGTGCGCGCGAGTTCTCCTTCTGGTATCTCTCCTCGTTGTCCCCGATTGGAGTCGGGGTTTTGGATCTCCTCGACGGGAGAAATTTCCCCATCTGTGGCGAGAGTTTGACTCCACGGTACCAGAGCCATCCCCGGAGCGGCTAACATTGACAGCACGATCGCGCTAAATTTTTGACGGAAACGATCTACACGAATTGCAAATGGAATTTGAAGCAACATTAAAACTGTTTCCCACATCACACCAAATCTAGACTAACGTAATGCCGCTTGGAGCTGCTTTACCCAAATTTCGGATGTCGAAGAGTTATCTAAAATCAAATTGGCTCGATCGCATTTGTCGACCGTTGGCATCTGCGACTCGATTCGGGCAGTGGCTTCTTCTAAGGTGAGGCGATCTCGTTTCATCAGTCGCTCTTTCTGCTGGTTTAGCGAACAAGAGACAACCCAAATTTCGCTGACTAAATCGGTCATTCGAGCTTCAAATAATAGCGGAATTGCCAACACGATCGGCTTTAGGGAATCACCGGCTTCGCGACGTTGGCGGTCATCGGCGATCTCCTCTAAAAACCGCCGACGCACGTAAGGATGAATCTGTTCTTCAAGCCACTGACGTTCCTGGGGATGCTCGAAGACAATACGACCGAGTTGACGGCGATTGAGAGTTCCATCAATCTGTAAAATTCTATCGCCGTAGTGCTGATGAATTTGCGCCAAAATTGGAGAAGGCGGTTGTACGGCTTCGCGAGCGTAGATATCCGCATCCAATATGGGTAAGTGATAGGTTTGGGCTAAATAATTAGCAACCGTAGATTTTCCGGTGGCAATTCCCCCCGTTAAACCGATAATCCGATCGAGGCGATCGTCTTTGCAACCCGAATTAGGTTCTAAATCGATTCTGTTCATTTTTGGCGAATAGTCAATGACGAATTGGGAAAAAGTCAATGGACAATTGACAATGAAAAATCGGTGATTCGTTATTCTCCACGTTCCCCCAATTCCCCCAATTCTCCCCTTTCCGAATTCCGAATTCCAAATTCCGAATTCCAGAGTCCCCCTTGAAGTAAGATCGTTTCAGTTAAGGTTTCGGGGGTGCGTCATATGTTTCATCACAGAGGAGAAAGAAGAGTTTTATGTGGGTATTAATCTTACTGGCAATTTTCATGGTCGTGTTGGTTGCTCTGGCTTTGGGAAATATGTTCCGAGGCAGCGATCGGCAAGACGTACGCCGTCCTTTACCCACTCCTCCCTCACCGCCACGACCTCCGAGACCTTCATCACCGCCAACATCGCCAGTCAGACCGGAAGGCTCCTCAGAGGAAAACCGTCCTAGCTCCCCTTCTTCTGGAGTCGATCGCATCCCCACATCTACCCCCGATCGATCGCCGGCACCCTCTCCAGGGCAACCCCTGCCCTCTAACTTTAACGATAATTCTACTGCCTCTGAGCCGAGGCAACCCCTGCCCTCTCCCTTCGCGGAAAATCGCCCGACATCGGGTCAGAATTTTCCCATTCCAACACCAACTCCATCAGTTCCCTCTCCGGTACCGGAACCAACCATTGAAGAAGTTCCACCGACTCCAGTCGTTCCCACCCCGGAACCGGAACCGGTGGCACAAATGGAGGAAACCCCATCCACTGAAGCGGTAACTCCGGCACCGGAACCGGAAGCAGAAGCGCAAAGCGAGGAAACCCCATCCACTTCACAACCAGCAGTTCCCACTCCGGAACCCGAAGCAGTAGCGCCAATCGAGGCAAAGCCATCAATTCGAAAACCGGTAACTCCCACCCCGGAATCGGTAGCGCCAATCGAGGCAACGCCACCAACTCGAGAACCACTCACTCCGGAACCAGAACCGGAATCGGTAGCGCCAATGGAGGAAACCCCATCCACTCGAGAACCACTCACTCCGGAACCGGAATCGGAACCGGTGGCACAAATCGAGGAAACCCCATCCACTCGAGAACCACTCACTCCGGAACCAGAACCGGAATTAGTAGCGCCAATGGAGGAAACCCCATCCACTGAAGCGCTCACTCCGGAACCGAAACCGGAACCGGTGGCACAAATCGAGGAAACTCCTGCACCAGAACGGGTAACTCCCACCCCGGAACCGGAATTAGTAGCGCCAATGGAGGAAACCCCATCCACTGAAGCGCTCACTCCGGAACCAGAACCGGAATTAGTAGCGCCAATGGAGGAAACCCCATCCACTGAAGCGCTCACTCCGGAACCGGAACCGGAACCGGTGGCACAAATCGAGGAAACTCCTGCACCGGAACGGGTAACTCCCACCCCGGAACCGGAACTCATAGCGCCAATGGAGGAAACCCCATCCACTGAAGCGCTCACTCCGGAACCGGAATCGGAACCAGTGGCACAAATCGAGGAAACCCCATCCACTCGAGAACCACTCACCCCATCACCGGAACCGGAACTCATAGCGCCAATGGAGGAAACTCCATCA
Source organism: Zarconia sp. (assembly GCF_057467645.1). NCBI lineage: Bacteria > Bacillati > Cyanobacteriota > Cyanophyceae > Oscillatoriales > Zarconia > Zarconia sp. The sequence continues at coordinate 17,695 of NZ_JBRJXU010000134.1, read as the reverse complement.
ACTTCACAACCAGTTGTTCCCACCCCGGAATCGGAAACGGTGGCGCAAATAGAGGAAACCCCATCAACGGAACAATCAGCAGTTCCCACAGCAGACACCGAATCCCTCATACCAGAAACCCAACCCACCCCAGAACCCGATCGCATCGCAGTTGCTCCCAGCTTTCCCCAATCGGATTTCAGCGATTTGGCAAGCGAGATGGGGGTGGACTATACCAAGCTGCGAGACTTACTCGCCGCACAAAATTACAAAGAGGCAGACGGTGAAACTCGGCACCTGATGGTGAATATCATCCGTGCGATGGAGCGCGATTATGACGGAAATCAAACCTTCGAGAATTTCCCCTGTACCGATTTGCGGACGATCGATCGCCTATGGGTACAATACAGCGAAGGGCGCTTCGGGTTGAGCGTGCAAAAGCCAATCTACGATGAAGTCGGGCAAAGTTACGAAGCTCTCGGCGATCGGGTCGGATGGCGAAAAGACGCTCAGTGGCTCAACTACCACGAACTAGCCTTTGACGCGCAAGCACCCACCGGACACCTACCGCGGGTGTTGTGGGTGAAAGTTTATGGCTATTGCGGTTGGGAACCGTCATCCCTAGCCCAAAGGCTGGCTAGTTGCGATTTTTAGGCAGCGATTTCCAAGACGCTTTCTTAGAATAAAAACTCTGAGAATAAAAAAAGCGCGATCGCTTCCGGGTTCGGACGAAAAGGCGATCGCGCATCTTTAAGCTAGGGTAGAAAGTTTATCGGGTCGAAAAAAGCCTGTGACTCCTCAAAGGTGAGTTTCAATTGACTTGCAAGAAGCACGTACTCAGGGTTCGGACGAAGGTTTAGGCGTCGTAGACGACGTTCACCACCCCCGCATTGGTAATGGTGTTGCCACCATTGGTAATGTCTTCAAAGGGCACTCCGACGCCGAGGTCGTCAAAACCGTCACCGTTGTAGTCTCCAGCCGTCAAGCTGTGTCCGAAGTTATCGAAGTTCTCTGCCGCTTCGCCGCTCAAATCCAAGGTATTTTGGGAAATGAGGCGATCGTTCTTGTTGCTCAGACGACCGGAGGAACCGCGCAGGATATTCACGCTGCCAGCATTTGCAATGCTACCCACATTCTCGAAAGGAACTCCCACGCCGAGGTCATCGAAACCATCGCCATCAAAGTCGCCTGACGTTAAACTGCGTCCGAAGTTATCGGAGGACTCGGCAACCCCTTGAATTCCGAAACTATTCTGATGCCAGAACTGGTCGTTGATGTGACTCGGACCCGTGATGGTTCCGTAGAGAACGTTAACGGCTCCCGCATCTCCTGCATTGCCGATATCCTCTAAAGGAACTCCAATGCCAAGGTCGTAGAAGCCATCGCCATTATAGTCGCCCGACGTTAAACTGCGTCCGAAGTTATCGAAATTTTCTGCGACATCGATGACGCCAAAACTATCTTGGTGCCAGAATTGATTGCCCGTTGAAGTCAGCCGACTCGTCGAACCTTTAATCACGTTCACCGCACCCGCGTCGATAATGGCGGTGGTACCGGTTGTAATATCTTCAAAGGGAACGCCAATTGCTAAATCGTCGTCGCCATCGTTGTCAAAGTCTCCGGCCGTCAAGCTGAAACCAAATTGGTCGAATGCTTCAGCGCGATCGAGAATGCTACCGGAGTCTTGAGTCCAAATCTGGTTGCCCGTTGCATTCAGACCGTGGGTGGTTCCGTTACCCAGATTCGAACCGTAAATGACGTTGACTGCTCCGGCATCTGTTATTGTTCCCCAGTCTTCCGTCGGCGTACCCACTGCTAGATCTTCGAAGCCATCATCGTTGAAATCACCGGCAATTAGACTACTACCAAAGGCATCACCGGTTTCGCTCGAAGACCCCGATAGGAGATCTTGATACCACAGTTGGTCGTTAGTAGAACTCAAGCCGCTCGCACCTCCATAGAGGATATTCACCGCACCGGCATCGACTATCGTTCCAATATCTTCACCGGGAACCCCGATCGCTAAGTCCTCGAAGCCATCATTATTAAAGTCACCAGCGGTGAGGCTGGCCCCGAAGCGATCGCCATTTTCTGCTCCACCAGCGACTCCCGGACTATCCTGAGTCCAAAGCTGGTTGTTCGTCGAAGTCAAACCACTCGCGCTGCCGTAGAGAACGTTTACCGCACCCGCACTGAAAATCGAACCGCCTCCTCCGAGTTCGATGTCCTCGTCGGGAGAACCCACTGCTAAATCCTCATAGCCATCGTTATTAAAGTCTCCAGTGGCGATGACGGTACCGAAATTATCGAAGGCTTCTGAAACCCCTAAAATGCCAGGGCTGTTCTGAGACCAAAGTTGGTCGTCGGCCGGGAAGCTAATCGTCGGTAAGGCCAGATCCGGATCGAGAAGTGTGGGGTCTGGAAGGACGATCGGGGTGAGGTCGGGGGCGCTGATTTCTGTAACTGGGAGTAAATTGGTATCGAGTGTGGGTTCTTCCCCCGTTCCATCGGCAATCGTCAAGCCGGTAAGAGGATCGCCGCTCGCACTATCTGTGGTGTCGGTGACGAGGGCGACACCGGGATCGTTTCCGAGGATAATTTCGTCAACATCTTCGCTGGATGCGTTGGTCTCGTCCGTTCCTCCCGTATTGCCTGCATCTGTTGGTAGAGGCATCGGTTCCATAACCGGATCGATGGCTCCACCGGTCATTTGGGCGTTGGGGGTTGTGTTTTGTAAGGGATCGTTCTGAGGAACTGAAGTGGGATCGAGAGAAGCACCGAGATCTAGAGAAGTTTCGTTCGGTAGAAGTTCCATTCTGAAATACTCCAACGAATTTTAGACTGAGACTAACGACGACGGTTGAATTTAACTTTCCGTCTTTCTACTTCTTACTCAATCCAAAATTGCCTCGATTATGCAAAATCCCAAAAATTAATATTTGTAAATTTATGCATAATCAAGCGTAAAAACGATTGCAACAAATATTACTTTGACAAGAAATGGTATGGAAATAGACCAGCGAGCTCGTTTAAACCCAAACTGACGGTTTTAAATTGAGGTGCGATCGATAGTCTTGCAGAGTCAGGCTTCTCTTCATGGTGAGTCCCGTCAGGTTAACGATGTGAAATCGTATCCTTTAAAAATCTGACCACCTTACGAGTCCGATCGATATTATCTTCAAGTTCCTCGATCTTTCGTTGCACAACCTGTTTGCCGTTATCGCAACCCCCTTGCAGCGCCTGAAATATATCTCGCAGGTCAGCCACAGACATACCAGCATCGCGAGCCTGGCTGATGAAGTTTAACTGCTCGACTAGCTCATCCGGGTAGTTTCGGTATGAATTGGTACCGCTTTGACTGGGTTCTGATGAAATCAAGTGATTTCGTTCGTAAAAACGGATGGTGTCTCGACTCAACCCTGTTTTTTTTGCAAGTTCGCCAATTTTCATTTTATAAACCATTGACCATTGTCCATGGTCTTGTGTTAGATTGTTGTTTGTAACGGTCGTATCTAGCATAAAACTCAATCTAATTGTTGAAACAACAAGGGATTACATGATGCAAAAACGCATTGTTATTGTTGGAGGAGGGGCATTTGGGATGGATCTGGCATGGGCGCTGGAGAAAAAAGCAGATGTCACGCTCATCGAGCAACGCAGCCACTTTGTTCACACACCAGCCATGGTACGTGCGGTGCTCGATCCTTCGTTGCTGGACCTGGCACTCATCCCTTACGACAACGCATTGAACCATGGCCAGATCGTTCGCGGGCGAGCCACCAGAATCGATGGTTCGGGTGTCGATCTCGCGGATGGATCGCGCCTGAGTGCGGATTTCATCGTGGTAGCCACTGGGTCGGCTTATCCGACTCCGTTCAAAGCCAAAGGTGATGACATTGACGGTCTGCGTGCCATTAACGAACGCACCCATAAAGCCGTCCTGGATGCAAAAACCATTGCCATCGTCGGAGCGGGGGCAGTTGGCATCGAGCTGGCTGGGGAAATTGCCTATGCCATGCCAGACAAGAAAATCGCGATCGTCTCTAGTCAAACAACGCTTTTCCCGGATTTGCCGCCAAAATTTGGTCGCGAATTGCTGCGGAAGCTCAAAGAGATCGACGTTGAAGTGATTTTGGGGCAAAAAGCGGAAAATCTAGCCCACCTCGATATGCCCTATGCGGGGACTCTGACACTTTCCAATGGACGGAACATTAAGGCTGACCTCATTTTCCCGGTCATTGGCGCGCGGGCGAACTCTCAAATTCTTTCAAGCTTACCGGGTGTTCGGATTGGACGTTCCAACCGAGTCAAGGTCGACCCGTGGCTGCGTCCCTCGGAACTCCCCAATGTGTTTGCGGCTGGGGATGTAGTCGACACCGGCGATCCGATGACCATCAGCAGCGCGTCTCGTCAGTCCCATTGGCTGAAAAAGGCGTTATTACAAGTGACGACCGGAAAGCCGGTTAGAACCCTAAAACCCTATAAACCTTGGAAAATCGCGCCCATCGGTATTCCGCTTGGACCCAAGAAAGGGAACTCATACATCTTTATGACTTTCGGAGACAGAGTCACCTCATTGCTCAAAGGGCGACTGTTTCTCGGTCATAAGAACAAAGCATTTGGACGGATTGTATCTGAGAGGGATGAAAGCTCCTACAAATACCAAAAGAGTTCGTTGGGAGCGAATAAATAACATCCTGACTAGCGTTTCGTAACGAACTGTTGCGATCGCACAGAGCACTCATCTAGCAACCTACTCTGGAGTCATATAATGAGCCTCGAACAAACCACTACTTCCAAGAAACTCCCTCGTCCGCGCATCCAAAATCCAAGAGTGCTTAAGGATGGCATCGCTTGGCTCAGAGTTTTTCAGCGTCGAGTGGAAGCGTTCGAGGCACCTTTCTATGGCGTCAACATTTGGCGGGTAAAGAAGAAGAACCTGCCCCGTTCCATCGGTAAGATGATTCAGTTAGCAGGTCCGGGCCTGACTGGAATGTTCGGGCAGGTTCACTTCTTAGAGTTCTATCGGGATGATGATGATAAGACCTTTACCGTTGTCCTTATCTATAAATGGAACAGTCTCCCAGTAATCAGGACCGGAGTGCCTCCGGTGTCGATTATCCCGACGCACTTTTCATTCATCGGAATGGTGGAGGCGTACAACTGGAATCTTTTTAATACGCTGGAAGTGGAGCCGTCAGCGTACGCATTGAAGTTAAACGACCAATTTTACGAGGACCTCTGTGAAGACGGATGATTATCCTTTTGGAACTCAATCATTTTCTAATCTAACGTTAGTTTTGGATAAGACTGTTTCGGGTGAGAGTGGGGAATGGGGAATGGGGAATGGGGAATGGAGATAGAGTATCCTCTGAACCCGCAAGAAGATTTACCTCTGTGTTGTACGCTCGCTCTCGATATGCCCACCGATAGATATCGTCTCCTCGAATTTCTAGCCTGCCGAACGTCACCGAGAGTCAGCATTGGGGCGAGTATATTGACAATCAGAAAAAGCGCGACAACGCGGTCTTGGGGGTTTCCCCCATGAGCGATTTTCGTAAGAAGCCGTCCTAGAAGAACGGGGCTTGTATCCCATTGTTTTCGGTCAAAAGTAACAATTAATAGAAAAGGAACTACATTTGATTATGGTTTCTATCTCCAAAAAATATGCAGTCTGGATTGTCGCCTTATTCCTGACTATCGTTATCGTTGTTTGTTTCTACGTCAGTATCTCAGTGATTAGCAATAGTAGTATTAGACCATCATCAGACTCAGAAAAAATATCAGAAGGATTTACTTGTCCTCGCATTCAACATCCCAACTTCTCTGATTCATTTACATGGTCAAAAATATTTAATGTGCGATTCAATGAAATGGGAACGCCATTATATGGTGTAAATATCTTCCAAGTGCAAGAAAAAAATCTAGCTGCAATAATCAAGAATGAAGTCGACCAAGGAGTGATAGGTCTACTTCAGAGATTTGGTCAGATCCACGCCATCCAAACCTACCCAGTTGAAAACAGCGATCTGTATACAGTTGTATTTATTTATGATTGGCAGAAAAATCCTTGGGACCTTATCGCATCGAAATATACAAAACTCGTACAAACTTGGGAAGTATTTAACTTTTTTAGGATGGCAGAAGCCTTCAACTGGGTTGGCACAAAAAATATCGAATCAGACTTATCTGTTTATACTGGTATGCTAGATCGAGAATTTCACGCAGATCTATGTAGCGCAGAAATCTAACTCAAATCATGTAACTCTTTTCCGGGCTTTGCAAGATGTTCGATCGTGAAGTTGCACTGAAGAGTTATTACTGATTCCGTTCTTTCAAAAGTGGCTTGAGGGTCGAACCCGTATGACCCGTCGTCACCCATAATACAGCCCTCGCACCATCGCGAACGGTTTTAAAGATCGGTTCTGGCGATCGCCCCGAAGGAACGGAGACGGAGCGAAAACTAATACCTCGACTCCCCAGAACGATTTCGCCGATAACGCTAGCGCGACGCATGTGATCGTCCGAGGTAATGAGATAAATATTCTGAATGCCCCTGGCTTTAAATTCATCGGCTAGGGTGGTGAAATTGGTGACGGTATCGACAGCTTGATAGTCCAAATACAGGCGATCGAGTTCGATTTGAGCCTCCTCAAAAACCCATTCGGAATACTCCGGGTTGCTACCACCAGAAACCCAAATGGGCAAGTCGGGATGCGATCGGGCAAAATTCGCCGCAAAAATTTCTCGGGTTCGAGCGCCACCCAACACTAAAACAGCTTGTGGAGTCAACAGTTGCGAGCGCACCTGCCGATACCCAGACCACAACACGATTCCCCCTAACAGACATAGCAAAATTCCGGCAATCGGGCGCATCCGCGTCAACGCTCTCCTTTTTTCCCTTGAAGGGGGATTCCACAGCATGTACTCACAATGGCAACATCACAGTACGGAAGTCACTGCCACCAAAGAATGTACCGCGCTCGGTGACGGGCAGCAATGTTCCTTACTATAAGCAAATTCACCCTGTAAAGAAAGGAATCGGGATGACAAATCGGATAAATCGATCGCACCTTGCACGAGCAACCGGTCGAGCGGTAGGTTGTTATTTGCATCAACTTAAATCGGTTTGTATCCAAAAATACGGACAAAAAAATTATGGAAGCGCTGCCAGAGACCCAACAACGCCTAAAAGATAAAGTCGCTATCGTCACCGGAGCCTCGAGAGGCATCGGTCGCGCCGCAGCTTTAGCCCTCGCCGCAGAAGGTGCGAATCTCGCCGTCAACTACGCGCGCTCTAGTGTGGCAGCCGATGAGGTGGTCGCAGAGATTACCGCAGCCGGTGGCAGCGCGATCGCGATTCAAGCAGATGTCTCCCAAGCAGAAGATGTCGATCGCCTCGTGGGGGAAACCCTTGAAAAGTGGGGTCGGGTGGACGTACTGGTGAATAATGCCGGGATTACTCGCGATACCTTGCTCCTGCGGATGAAACCCGAAGATTGGCAGGCGGTCATCGATCTCAACCTGACGGGGGTATTCCTCTGTACGCGGGCGGTTAGCAAGAAGATGATGAAGCAGCGCTCGGGGCGTATTATCAATATTGCATCCGTCGCCGGTCAGATGGGTAACCCCGGTCAAGCCAACTACAGCGCCGCCAAAGCGGGAGTGATCGGCTTTACCAAAACCGTCGCCAAAGAATTGGCCAGTCGCGGGGTGACCGCCAATGCCGTGGCCCCCGGATTTATCGCCACGGATATGACCGAAGATCTCAAAGCCGATGAGATTCTCAAGTTTATTCCCCTCGGGCGCTACGGACAGCCTGAAGAAGTCGCCGGCACGATCCGATTCCTGGCCGCCGACCCCGCTGGGGCTTACATCACCGGACAAACCTTTAATGTCGATGGCGGCATGGTGATGGCGTGATGGCGTGATGGCGAATTCGGAGTTCGGAAAATTGAGAGAAACGGGGGAATCGGGAGCTTGGGTAGATCGGGAGGATAAGGAAGATAGAAACGCAGTCACGCGGGATGGGAATGCGGTAACGCGGGGACGCGGTGAGCAGAAGAGAAACGAGAGAAGATTTAGCCCCCGAGACCTCCGATGACCCGATGCCTCCGATGCCCCCGAGAGCTACCGTGATGTGCTAGCTTAAATCCCATCTCTTTGATTTTTCTAGTATCATTCATGCCCAAGCAGCCTATTGCGATTCCCCTGTCAACAATTTTGCTGATTGCGGCGAGCGTCTTAGCGGTCTTTGTTCTGTGGCAGCTCCAAAGTCTGATTGTCGTCTTGATGATTTCGGTGGTGCTCGCAGCAACCATTGCCCCCGTCGTCGATTGGATCGAACGGTATCGCGTACCCCGATGGTTGGGGACGATTTTGGCATATCTCGGTCTGATTGGCGGGTTTTCCGGGCTTGTCCTCCTGGTGGGACCGGCAGTTTTCGAACAAATCGAACGCTTGACCCGTCAGCTTCCGGTGTTCGTCGACAATCTGGTGCAGTTGTTCGAGAATTTGGCCATGCGCCTCAACGACTCGCCGCCGGAGTTGCTCGCCCAACTCTTTGACGCTCAATCGGTCACCAAATGGGCGATCGGGTCTTCTCAGCAGCTCGTCTTGCGCTCCTACAGTATTACCCGAGGAATTCTCGGGGCCGCCTTCAGTCTCATTCTGTCCCTATTTCTGTCTGGATACATGGTGGCCGACAGCCGCGCTCTCAGTGAAGGGTTCGTAGATCTATTTCCCAAGCCCTGGGACGAACGCCTCTCCACCCAAATTCGCCCCGTCGGAGAGCGGATGGGGGGATACATTCGAGGTCGGGTGCTGGTTTCGACAATTTTGGCAACCGGGACGGCAACGGGATTGAGTATTCTCGGTCTTCAGGACTACGCCTTGGGTTTGGGGGCGATCGCCGGGATTACCAATTTAATTCCCTTCCTCGGTCCGATTTTAGGGGCAATTCCGGCGTTGGTCGTTGCCCTTTCCCAAGGGGGATTGCTGGTGGTATGGGTGCTGATTTTGTTCGTAGTAGTGCAAAATCTGGAAACCTACGTCCTCGATCCTTTACTCGTTGGCACCTCCGTCGGCGTTCACCCCCTCTACCAACTGCTGGCCGTTCTCGGTGGGGCGCAGGTTTTGGGGATTATCGGCGCTTTGATCGTTCCCCCCTGGTTTGCCGGGGCTGCCGCTTTAGTGGAAAATCTCTACCTGGTTCCCAAACGAGAACTTAAAAGTGCTGGCGAGTCGAATCTCTAACCCCACCTCAGTTCGGGATCGAAAGTTTCGGGTAACGGTAGGATCTGGGGTAGTTCTTCGACCCATGACTCCAATCCACATCGCTTCTAGGACTTTCAAACACCCTGAACCCGTATCTGACACTAACCTCCAACCCTCTTTGACATCCCGCTCCATTTAACTTAACAATGGAGAACAAAAAAGAGGAGTGAGTTGCCATGCCCAGTTGGGAACAGACGATGGAGTGGGCGCGTTTGGGATGCGAGAGTCCCGCCGAAACCCTGCGAGAACGGGCTTGGGTAGAAATCGATCGCGCTGCACTCGCCCACAACATCCGTCAAATCGATCGACTGCTATCTCCCGATACCGACCTGATGGCCGTGGTGAAAGCTGATGCCTACGGTCATGGGGCGGTGACGGTTGCGCGCACGGTTCTCGATGCTGGGGCGCGATGGCTGGGGGTGGCGACGATTCCCGAAGGTATCGAACTGCGACAGGCGGGGATTGCCGCGCCGATTTTGGTTCTGGGGGCAACCTACACTCGGGCCCAATTGCAAGCCTTGCTACACTGGCGGCTTCAACCCACCCTGTGTTCGATCGAGCAAGCCTTTACCTTTTCCGAAATCCTCGCCGGGCGGGATGCCTCGTTGCGGGTTCATCTAAAACTGGATACGGGAATGTCTCGTTTGGGGGTTTCCTGGGAAGATGCCACCGGGTTTGTCCAGAAGGTGCGGTCTTTGCCGGGTTTGAAGATTGCCAGTATCTACTCTCACTTTGCAACCGCCGACGATCGCGACTCGACGGTGATGGAACGACAACACCAACGATTCGATCGCGCCATCGCCGAAATTCGATCGACCGGTTTTGAACCCCCCCGCCTCCACCTATCCAATTCCGCTGCAACCCTGAGCGATCGAACTTTACATTACGATATGGTTCGAGTGGGTTTGGCAATTTACGGCCTCTACCCCGCCCCCCACCTCGAAGAACGGGTCGATCTCAAACCGGTCTTGCAAGTGAAAGCCCGAGTTACCCACGTGAAAACGATTCCGGCCGGAACGGGTGTCAGTTACGGCTACCAGTTCGTCACCCGCAAGCCGACGCGAATTGCCGTGGTGGGTATCGGTTACGCCGATGGGGTTCCCCGCAATCTCTCCAATCGAATGCAGGTCATTTTAGGCGATCGATTGGTGCCTCAAGTGGGAGCGATTACGATGGACCAAATGATGCTCGATGTCAGTGCCTGTGCTGACGTGCAGCCGGGAGATGTGGTGACGCTGCTGGGTTGCCAGGGAAGCCATTGCATTGGCGCAGAATCTTGGGCTCAGGCATTGGGAACGATTTCTTGGGAAATTCTCTGTGGGTTTAAGCACCGCTTGCCTCGGATTGCGAATGGATTGGGAGAATTTTAGATTTTCGAGTCCGTCACGCCTGCCAAAGCGCTCGTTGCCTCCAACCCTCCCAAGAGCGACCGAAGACGCCATTGCCGTTAAGATGAGGAAAGGCTTAGCCCAAAACCGATCGCCGTTTGAGCGATCGCGCCAGCCAAATCTGACAGCTCTGGCAAGGAACACCCATGCAAAGTCCTACGGCAACCCTTCACTGTCCCAATCCTTCGTGTCACGCTCCCAATCCCGAAGGAAACCAGTTCTGCCAGAAATGCGGTACTTGGATTCCCAAACATTATCTATGGCCCGTGGGCAACAAACTCAACGCCCAACCGGGTCAGCTGATTGCCGATCGCTACCTTCACAAGGGCAACGGGATTCTCGTCGACACTCACCCCGGTCTGTTACCGGAAATGACCGAAGAGATTCCTGATTTTATCGAGTCTTATCTCAAACTCTTCGTCCACCAACTCCACGTCCCCCTGGTGTACGGACTCATTTCCCCGAAAGCGGGGGGGCAAAGCCGAGATATCTGGCTGTTGGAGCGCGGTCCCATCGAACCCCTCCCCAATGCCATTCAACTGCGACCGTCGATCGAGCGTCAGTGGGGTAGTGCCGATCCGGCGGTTCAGTTGGGGTGGTTGTGGCAGATGGCGCGGCTGTGGCAGCCGTTGGCCGAGGTGGGGGTGGCAGCGACGCTGCTGCAACCGGAACTGTTGCGAGTGGAAGGGTCGTTGCTGCGCTTGTTGGAACTGGCCCCCGATCGTTCCGGTCTCAATCTGGCCGAACTCGGAACCGTTTGGGGGGCATGGGTCGATCGCACTTCCACCCCATTAAAAGAGTTTCTCGATCGCCTTTGCGCTCAGTTGCGCGACCGTCAGGTGCAGAGTGCCGAACAACTGATAATATTGCTCGAACGAGGCTTGCGGGTGATCGATACCACTCGTTCTCGCCAGGTGCAAATTGCTACGGCAAGCGATCGCGGTCCCAGTCGCTCCGGAAACGAGGATGCCTGTTACCCCGACAGCGGCACGATACAAACCGTCAAAACCGATGGTCTGGCGATCGTCTGCGATGGAGTGGGGGGACATGAAGGGGGGGATGTGGCTTCCCACATGGCCATCTCCTCCGTCCAAGCACAGCTCCAGTCTTTACTCGACGATTCGGACGAGCTCAGCTCCGATGCGATCGCCCGGGAACTCGAACATGCCGCCTACGAAGCCAATACCAGCATCGGAGCGAGAAATAACAGCGAACACCGACAGGGTCGCCAGCGCATGGGAACCACCCTGGTGATGGGATTGACCCACGGTCACGAAATTTATCTGACCCACGTCGGCGACTCCCGTGCGTACTTAATTACCCGCACCGGCTGCTATCAACTCACCCTCGATGACGATGTGGCCAGTCGCGAAGTGCGCTTGGGATACGCCCTTTATCGCGACGCGCTGCAGCAGGTGGCTTCTGGCTCGTTGGTACAAGCGCTGGGGATGGGTCCGTCGACGACTCTTCATCCGGCCATCGAACGTTTCGTCCTAGGAGAAGATTGCGCGTTCTTGTTATGTTCCGATGGATTAAGCGATTACGATCGGGTCGAGCAACATTGGGAAGAGGAAATTTTGCCCCTCCTGCACGGGAAAACTACTCCCGGCGAGGTGGTACGGCGATTGGTGGAAATTGCGAATACCGAAAACGGTCATGATAACGTCACGGTAGCTTTGTTGTCCGTACGAGTCGCCCCCAAACGGGGAATTCAGGTTTCGGTCAAGTCTCTATGCGATCGCCTCGAATCTCTTCCACCGCTACCGTCGATGGCCCCTGAAACATCCACGACCCTCTCGGGAGATGATACGGCAACCTTAGAAGAAACTGCCGATTTGAGCTATACGGAAAATCTCGCTCCTAGAGATGAAGAGGTCGCGACCACTCTAGCTCCCCCAGCCCAAAGCTCGGCCGGCACGAAACTCTTACTCGTCTCGCTCTCGTTTTTAACAACCCTGGGTATTGCGGCCGCACTCGCCTACCAATTTGTCGATCCAATTCGGCAACAGGTGGATGGACTGTTGGGTCGCCAATCTCCACCATCGGTTCCCATTCCCGAGGAGACGAGCGAACCTGCACCCGTTGCCGAGGAGGTCCCCGTGGTGGAGACGCTCGGTACGAATGCTTTGATTCGCAACCAGAAGGCGATCGTCCTTCAACCCTACACGGAAAAGCTCGAAGTCCCACTCACCGACTCCAAAAACCCAGAACAACTCGAAGTCCCGCCGCAGAGTCTTTTACAGGTGGCGAACCGTCAGGAAATAGCAGGAGAGATTTGGTTGCAATTCCAGGTCTGTCAAACCTCCGCTCTGCCTTCTGAAACGACCAAGCCAACGCCTCCCGCTGCGACCGAATCCCCAACAGTCGAACCGGTCTCCAAAAACGAGATCGATGAAACGGCAACGCCAACCCTGAAGCCGGAATGGATTCTGCAAAAGGACTTAGAAGCGGCTGGATTTGAAGCGATCGATAGAGCCCTCGCGCCCGAACAAATGGGTCGTTGTCAGTCTCCAACACCCACTTCACAGGAGGAGAAAGAAGACGCACTCACACCGTGATGGGATGAGGTGGTGAGGGGGAGAATAACCAACCCATTCTATTCCCCACACCCGACACTTGCCTGAAACTGAGGTTATAAGAGCTTGTTTTCGTTTTCACCGACGCGGGGTAAGCCCAGGCTGTAGTTGGCTACTCGACTGTTGAGGTTATAGCTGATTTGACCGTCTGTCAGGAGCGATCGCACGAAATGTTCTAAATCCGAACCGATCCGACGAATGTTGTACTCCGTTAAATCTTGACCGTCGGAGGCTTTGACCAGCTCCTCGAACTTGCGGTAAACCGATTGCAAAGCCTCGTCGCTCCACAGCAGTTCGTTATCGGGATCGACATCGAGGGTAAGCACGCCATCGTTGGGGATGAGGTCTCGATCTTGAACTTCGGCCGTAAAGATATGGATGTGGCGGGTTGTAGATTTGAGTAACATAGGGTCTCGAGCGCTAAAATTTTGAGTGGGTCTTGAGAGATTACCATTGATTGTAAATGTCTGTAACTCAAATTCTCAAGGCATTTGCTCTGTAATTAATGGTATTCTCTTATAGCAAATCTGCAAAAACTGCCAATCTCCTCTAAATTTAGATGATAAAGTAGTGGGTCAACATGGAGCAGGCAGAGTCCCTCGCAGCTCTAGACGTACACCTTGTTATCGATATGGTAGATCCCGTGGATAATATCGCCAAGCAAGCCCATCAGGGGAGCATTGCAGCGATTATTCAAGTTCTCAACGAAAAGCTAGCGGACTCTGGGGTAAGAACCCGGGCGATGTTAGCCGATGGCATGTTGCAACTTCTGTGCGAAGCCAATAGCGCCGAGCAGCTCGAACAAGCAACGCTCGTGGCGCGCATCCAGGACATTTTAAATGGCATTGCGCCGCGCAACATTCACCATGTCAATATCAACAGCCGTATTGCCCGAGAGCAGCAGCTTCTGTGGCTCGAAGAAATTAAGCGCGATCCGGAAAACCAACTGCTGTGGTCGGAGCAAATCGCCATTTCTCGACCCAATATCTTCCAGCGAATGGCCACTGATTTCAGCGATCGCCAGGCAGAACGTAGCAAAACCCCCCTCCCAAAAAAGCTGGAAGCTTCCCTTCCCAAGCGCCCGCGCAATAACTTTCAAAATGGTATCGTTTGGGGAAGCGGGTTGAGCTTGGTGGTTATCGTCCTGGGCTGGTTGCTCTACCGTAACTGGTTGGCTCCCCAACAGGCTCTCGACGCTTCGACTCCAGCGACGGCGTCGGCTCCATCGACGACCAACCCCACATCGAATCCGACCGCGGACCCCGATCCCTTTGCCGAAGCGGTTACCCTGGCCGAACAAGCCGCCCGAGAAGGACAGGTGGCTCAAACTCCCGCTCAGTGGCTCCAACTCGCTGCTAAGTGGCGCAAGGCATCGGATTTGATGGCTCGAGTCCCTGCAGACGATCCCCGCTACGAAACCGCTCGAGAGCGAGTCGAACGTTACCGCCAGTACAGTCAAACGACTCAAGAGAAAGCCCAGAGCAGCGAGTAGTTGGAGAAAACCGCACCCGCTAGAATGGTTTTCACGGTTCCCCCATTTCGATCGATCGCTCGACTCCTAAAACCCTAGAGACCTTGCGGCTCGATTCTCGAGCGCCATTTCCTTTGAATATCTTGGCAATCCACCGAGCCAGACGAGACAAAGTGCCCACGATCGATATCGATCGCGAAGACCGATCGGAGTCAGGATTGGAGTGGTGTTCGATGTCGTGTTCGATGTCGTGTTGCAAACCCACCAGACTCCAGTGAAGTTTCAAAAATTGTTGCAACTCCGGGCTTTGTGCGAGTTGGCTGCGGTGTTTTTGGGGAATGCGCTCGTAGATATTGCGATCGAGGGCGAGCTTGGCTTCGAGTTGTTCTCGATTCAAGTGCCAATCCTGGGAGGGAGTCGGTCCGGCTTGGTAATAACTCAGAGGTTGGTTGATAAAGATCGCATCCCCGTACTGGCTCATTCGCGTCCAGCTATCCATTGCTTCGTAGTTCAAAAGATTGAGAGAAGACCAGCCTCCCGCCCGAAAAAATGCATCTCGACGAACCGCCACTTGGGCCGGACAACCAAAGGAGAGCCGGTTGACGAGCATCTGATAGTGAATGTCTTTCTGGGAGACGCACTCCACCTCCTCGTTACCGAAGGATGGCGTGCGATGCATATGGGCATCGAGACTCATTTCGATCGCTTGGCAAGATACGAGGGCGGCTTTGGGGAAGCGTTCGATGGCGTGCTTTATCCGTTCCAAACAGCTCGGTTCGAGTCGCTCGGCATCGTTGAGAAATTTGATCCAGTTGCCTTGGGCTAAGTCCACTCCAATATTGAGGCTGGCTCCATAACCGAGTCGGACGCGATTGCGATAGTAGGTGATAGATGTGCCCAAGCTCCGTCCGTAGGTCTGCGTACCATCATTTGAGCCGTCATCGACGAGAATCACTTCGCAGGGAATGGTTTGTGCGAGTGCGGATTCGATCGCCCGTTCGAGTCTTGCGAGACCGTTATGGGTGGTCGCGACAATGCTGAAGGTTACGTTCACAGTTTTAACCCCGATTGTGAGTGTCTGATGATTCGAGAGATCGTACGAGCGCCGACGGGCGATTTATTTTCGATGGAGATGCGGGGTAAGCTCCCTCGGATGAGACCCACTTGCACCCGAAACAAGAGCTTTCTCTGGCCTCCCTGACTCTGAAATACCTCAGATACGCGATTGAGTTTAAGGCTTGAAGAGATGGTTAGGGACTTGTAAGGAGATAAGAGACATGCCTTTCAAAGATATGGGGTCGGGAGCGAGGGCGCAGTCATACCCTCAAGCGATCGGACCCTTAACTCCGACGGTGGGTCTGTTATTTTCCCGCATATTCCTCGGTTCTTCGGCTTGCGGTATTGCTTTTTCGATGACCTCTGGTAAGTTGCGCCAGGTGAGAACATCGCACCCAAGTATTTCTTGAAGTTTCTCTAATACCCGCTCCGGATCGCGTCGCGATCGAAGGGGGGTGGGAAAAGATGGAGTTTTCTGTTGTGCTTCGCGAATACCCCGAGTCGCCGCGCGGGCAATGATGTCCGCTAAGCTGGTGGTGGCTCGTTGGTGATGCCAGTACCATCCCTCTTGGGTGGTGGCGTATAACGGGGGCAGGCGATTGAGAGCGTAGGCAATTGCCCGATCGCGATCCGTCCCTCGCACCACCTCAGATGGGTGGTTTTCGAGTTGTCGTTTGACCTCTCGGGCTACAACCTGCTCCATGACATTTTGATAAGTCGAAATTTGGTTTGATGTCCCCATAATTCGCGATCGCAAAACGATATTTTCAAGGTTCTCAAGACCTCGACATAATCAGTCGTTTGTAGCACCAGGGTTCTTGACCCAAAATGAAAAATGTTCGGAAATCAATTTGACTTCCTGAATCTTGACGTGGGTCGAGGAGTCCTTAATGAAAACCCTCTTTCTTCCGAAGATGAAGAAGTGTCATGTAAAGTTTTTCTCACCTTAAGTTTAGCGCGTGCCGCAGTCGGCTTAGACTCATGCGTATATTTACTGAATCTACGCTCTGAATCTTAATAGGATTTTCCAAAAATTGCAAGATATTACCGATAAAAATCTAGAGTTTTACTCAAAATTTACAAATAGATTCAAGTTAGCAAAGTCTAGATGAAGTTAACTTCCACGCTATACAACCGGCTCGAAAAAATCCTAGTCTTAATATCGCCCTCACCAGCATTCTTCATGAGGTTCGACAAAAATCCCTCAAAGCCTTGCAAGATAAGCTAACGGGCAAGTTACCCGAAAAACAGTGGGTTTTGTGAGGTTCCCTCGCGAGGGTGACTTTAGCATTTGGTGAATAATCTAGGCTCAGCCTTCAGGGATCGGCGATCGGTTAACGGGCAGCACACAAGCTGTTCTAACAGCCAACTCCTTTATATTTCTTCGTTGTCGCTTTGTAAGATATCTTAACATGCACCCGACCGGGTTCTATTTTGAGGAAAAATGTTAAAAATCAAACAAAAATATAAATTAAACGCGAGTTTGGGTGAATGATGTTGAACGATCGGTTTGAGACGGAAATAACGCCAACTCATTCCCGCAATCCTGAAATAGACAACGAAGGAATCAGGATTTTAGCTTAACCCGAACCGATCTGAAATTGAACGGGTATTAAGATTCCGGATTTCGATGGGCGATCGATGTACTTTGAAGAAATTAGCGTGATGCGCAATCATTCAGAGGCGAGGCACCAAATTCTCCCATAAAATTGAAAGTAGATTACAGCAATGCAAGAGCGGGTAACGAGAAGGATTAAACCGACAACTGCCACTGTAATCTACATCGACGGCAACGAGGAGACGATCGCCGAACCTCATGTCAAATATCGTTTCTAATGAGATGCGGTATCCTACACCGCAGTGATTCTGGGGTAACGCTCCATCCTCTAAAATTAACGTCAGTTCGGAATCAGACTGACCGGCGAGGGTGGGTGTGGGGTGTGGGGTGT